>CAZIAN010000028.1:0-22442 GCA_964537355.1 uncultured Pirellulales bacterium
CAGTATTTATTTCAAAACTGTAGCCTTTTTGCGTTTCCTCATCGAATCCAAATTTTGCGTTCAGAGGTACTGAAAGAGCCACTTCCACCTTTCCGTTTGAAATCTTACTGTATTGCAGGGTTCCCGCTTTGAGATGAATACGCGGCATTTTGCCGGAGGTTCCTTTCGGCGGCTTGATAGTAAGTGCCGATAAATTCCACCAGCCCGTATCGAGATCGTATTGAGCGTTGACGGCAAAATCATTAACATCAATAACTTTCAGCCGTGGCCGCAGTAACAATAAGCTCCTTAGACTAAAGCGTGCATATACTGTTTGGGCTTTAAGTATCGTATCATCATCACTTCGCTTCTCGTAGGGGCTGATGACAAGCTCTTTAATGAGGACCGAACCATCCGTGTGAAAATTAACAGATTCGGTTTTTATCTTCGTGTTAGTCAGCTCGGCAATCTGTGACAGGGCAATATGGCACAAAGCCCGGCCTGCAAGGATGAAAAAAAGCCATAGAAGAACAGCCAGAATCAAGACTTCTGCAAGCCACCGCATCACACCTTTGGATTCCAGGTTTTCAATTTTGATCCGGGCCATAGAGGACACACACAATTCAGAATAAGTAGTTGTAAGTCCTTTGTTCGTTACCTACAAACTACCAACTTTATTCGACAATCAATTGCCACTTCCTTTAATCGCTTTATCCGCGATATCCCGACGGCAATAAGCACCGTCGAATTTTATTTTTTCCACCCCTCTATATGCCCTTTCCTTTGCCTGCCTGATTGTATCGGCCAGTGCGGTTACGCCCAGGACTCTGCCACCGTTTGTAACAATATCTCCATTTATATCTTTGGTGCCTGCGTGGAATACGATAACGTCTTCGATCTGCTGTGCTTCTTCAAGGCCGACTATTTTTTTGCCCTTTTCATAATCACCGGGATAACCACCAGAAGCCATCACTACACAAACAGCCGGTCGCCGGTCCCATTCGAGGGTAATCCGGTCTAATGTGCCGTTACAGACAGCCAGAAGAACTTCCAGCAAATCGCTTTTGAGCCTTGCAAGAATTGGCTGCGTTTCAGGATCGCCAAATCGCACGTTAAATTCCAGAACTCTCGGCCCGCCGCCGGTAATCATAACTCCCGCGTACAGGACACCCTTATACGGTGTGCCGTTTCGATTCATTCCATCAACCACCGGCACAAGAATTTCATGTGTTATATGACTTATCAACTCATCAGTAACTACAGGCGCAGGACTGTAAGCCCCCATACCTCCGGTATTAGGGCCGGTATCTCCGTCCCCGATGGCCTTGTGGTCCTGCGAAGATTCCATAACATAGATATTTCGCCCATCCACAAAGGCAAGTATCGATGCCTCTTCGCCGAGCAGTTTGTCTTCAACGATGATTTTATTACCTGCAGCTCCGAATATTTCGTCACACATTATTTTTTCGGCAGCCAGTATCCCATCTGCAGGGTCATCACAGACAAAAACCCCTTTGCCTTTAGCAAGACCCGCAGCCTTTACCACAACCGATTCGTCCCTGCTCGCGATATATGCCTTGGCATCGCTGAATCTATCGAAGCATCTGCCCTCAGCCGTAGAGATGGAACTGGAACGCATCAGCTGCTTTGCAAATGCTTTATCCGCTTCGAGCTGTGCGGCACCTCCGCTTGGGCCGAACGCCTTTATGCCGGCAGCTTCAAACTTATCAACAAGACCTGCGGCAAGAGGGTCCTCCGGGCCAACCACCACAAGACCAATATCATTCTGTTTTGAAAAGTCCAAAAGTTCGTCGGCATTATCAGCACTGACAGGAATATTTTCGCCACATTGCGCCGTACCCGGGTTTCCCGGTGCTATGTAAAGCCTGGTTAAGTTTTTCGATTGAGCTAATTTCCAGGCAATCGCATGCTCACGTCCACCATTACCAATTAACAGTACATTCATCTGTTACCTCAGATTAATTGATTTTTCATTTTTTCTTTCCGTTTAATATTTTACGCAGGCAATATTCTAACAGAGGCAACAGCTTTGCTCAAGCTGATATCTTGCGGCTTTATGTCAGGGCAAATGTGAATATTATTGCTCAATACCCCACAGTCGAATGTCATCAAATTGGCCGGTATCGTCAAATGAGCCAACACCAATACCACCCCAGTCAAAACGATCGTTTACGGCGGTCATTATCGGCTCCGGCGTGTCATCGAAGAAAACTTCAATTGTGCCTTTTTCAGCGTCGCGCACCAATCGCACAGTATGCCAGTCGTCATCCCACTTTGTTCCTTCGGTTCGTGTCTCGGCAATAGATACTCGAGGTTCGGCATTAACAATAAATATAGAATTCGCATTAGGATCGGATTGATTGGCAATGTGCACATAATAAAAATGAGTCGGGTCCTGGTATCCGAAAATAAGGCACATATCCCGATGGCCGTAATCCTTTGTGGTAGAACGCATCTTTAAGTCCAGTATAAAACTGCCTACAACCACATTCCGAACAAGGTTTATATTAAAAGGTGAGCGGACTTGCGGCACATATTCGCTCTGTTTGTAGAGGGCCAGCACCTTGCCGCCATTTCCGGATTCGATTCTCCATGCGGCCGGGTCGGTAGCCTTCCAGTCACCAATTTCGTTATCCTCAAAATCGGCTTCGAACAACAACGGCACTTTTTTTCCGCCGACCACCTCGCTTAATCCATTACATCCGGTCATCGCAATTAGCAACATCATTAATAAAATAGCTGCTTTCAAAAATATTCCCGTTCTCATCTTTGAGTCTCCTTTTTAATAACAATGTACTTTATTTCCTTTGAGTTTCATCCCACTGTATTGAAATGTCACCATTGGGCCTCAATGTAAGGGCCTATATGACCTTTCGGCATAAGCTTGGGCCGGGACTTGAGAATGGCTTCGGCTATTGCAATATCACTTTGCCGGGTAATTTTAATATTAGAAGAATCCGCTTCCACAATCGTTACCTTATTGCCTAATGCTTCGACTAATTGCGCATCATCGCTGATCCTGCTTTGGTCCAGATTTTTCAGGTTTTCATACGCCTTTTTGAGCAGTTCGACCGCAACAACCTGTGGAGTTTGAGCTTCGTAAAGATTCTCCCTATCAACGGTCCTGATTATCGTGTTATCCTGTGCCTCTTTTATAGTTGCCGTTACCGGGCAGGCCGGTATGGCGGCACCTTTTTCAGCGGCGGCGGCAATAACTTTGTCAATTAATTCCGCCGTTACACAACATCGACAGGCATCGTGAACAGCAATAAGGCCGATATCATCTTTGACAAGCTCGATGCCCTTATTGACGGTATCAAAACGCTCATCACCACCCAGGAAGATTGTCGTATCGTAAAACTTCAGATTAGGTCCCCACTTGATATTTACCAGCTCTTCGTCTTCCGGGGAAATGCCTAATAGAATCTGTTTTACATCATCCCGGTTGGCAAAAATCTCTACGCTTCTGAGAAAAACCGCCCTGCCGGCCACATCAACAAATGCTTTTTTTCTTTTTCCACCGAATCTGCTACTCGCTCCGGCGGCACAAATAATTGCAGCAACACTTTGACTCATCCTCAAAGCTCCCGTTTATGCTTTTGTTGTTTTCTAATCCTCAAATCCATGCTTAAAATTCGATGCCGCGTCTGGCAGGCAGGCCTTTATCAAACGGATGCTTTATTTTTTTCATTTCCGTTACTAAATCCGCCATCTCTATCAATTCGCCGGTCGCGCCTCTGCCGGTCAAAACAATCTCAACAGCAGGGTCTTTTCTGTCAATAATACTTTTAATATCTTCCAACCTGGCCAGACCTTTTGAAAGGCAAAACACAATCTCGTCAAGTATAAGGACATCGTAAAACCTTTTTTCCGCAGTTTGAGCAATTCTTTCAAGGGCTTCGCTAATTGCGGTTTGCATCCGAGCAACGGCTTGCTCATTTTTTAGAGATTCAGACATTTCCCAGGGCATATCGAGAGCTTCAGCCCTGATTCTGACAGCACCCAATTCCAGTGCAAACCGCTCTCCAATATCAAGAGAGGGCGGTTTTAAGAATTGATATATCAGGACTTTGTTTCCCTGCCCGGCTGCACGCAGTGCCAATCCGAAGGCAGCGGTGGTTTTACCCTTGCCGTCACCGGTATAAATCTGTATAAATCCTTTTTCCAACATAAGAGTATATTAAAAGAATAAGGAACAAATTAAAATAAAAAAAGAAACTTTGAAAAGTGTTATTTCTCAATCCCACGAAGTGTCTGTTTCGTCAAAAGCCTTACAGTCCGTATTTTTATTTACCGGAATCAGAAACCTGACCTTCGGAAGCTGTCCCGCCGGGAAGCTCACCTGCGGCCTGGGAAGACGGGTCTTCTAAAATAGATATATCTGTTGTGTATTCGGGATAAGAAAGAGAAAATATCTTCTTGAAGGTAAGCTTGGTTTTATCCCGAAGCAGGTCAAGGACATAGAATTCATTTACATTTTGAAGGGCATTATTTCTGGCTTCATTGTCAAGTGCAAGTACTTCATCGGAACTGAAATCCTGTACTATGTCGTACTTCCAGGGAACATTCTCCGCTTTTTCCAAGGGTAGCTTGTAAAATTTCCTGTTATAGATTTCACAACTTAAGATTCTCGGGTTCGGAAGCACGATTTGAATCAGCTTTTGTGAATCGTTTATAGTGTAATCCATCCGGTCCAGCTCAAAGCCGACTTTCAGCTTGGCGGTATACCTTAACAAGCCTCTCTTCCAGCGAACAGTAATAAGGCTGGTCTTCTTCTCTTTTATCTCCGTAACACCTTCGGTTATGTATTCCAGAACCGCTAATTCCGCAATCGCCTGGATGGATTTAATCAAAAAGGTTGTTGTTTTCGATTCAATCTTTGGCGCGGCAGCCTTTTTTTTTCCTATAAAAAAAGCTAACAGCCCTATGACAACAATGCTGGTAATGTAAATAGCATACCACATTTCAGATATCCTCTCTGTTTTTCATCGATGATTTTATCTGCAAAATCATATAGTTGAACATAATAAGGACAACCCTCCAAAGTTACTTAACTAACCGTTAAGCCACATCAGTTGTCATAATGGCCTTTGCTTTGAATATCTCCATATTATTGTCCTTTTTTTTTAGCCGATTCGCAAAAAAAACAATCTTTTAGGCAATAAAATACATATAACCAACGGCAACGTCAAAATAAAAATCAACAACCACAGAAACATAAATCTCGAATCTCTGACAGACAACTTTAATTTGTGCGAGCCTGCTTACAATAGCAGATAATATATTTATAAATCAGAGATGATTTTGGCGGGACAGCCTGGAAACAGGTGAATTCGAATTCACAATATTACATTCCGGCAAACTCGTTTTGAGACAATTTGGTATTGTGTATTTCAACCACCGAATCGAGCAGGTTTTTGTTTGCCATATTCCTTTTGATATATATACTTTTTGTTCTTGCCCGAACCTGTGAGGATTCTATTTTATAGAGAAAATCGACAAGCTCGCCAAGCGACAAGCTCTCCAATCTTACCTCAACAATTGTCTCGGAGTAATTCGAATCTATTTGCACAACATCCCTTTTCATTGTATCGAGCTTTTTTGTAAGACCGCATTCTTCGATTAATGATTCTAAAAAAGGCAGCAGTTCAATCGTTTCCTTTTGGGAAGCAATATTTGTGTGCAAATTATCGAGCCTGCCGCTCAGTAAGATATATTTTTCGCTTATCGCACGAACTTTTTCAAGCTCCTGCTGGTTTTCAGGTATAACCCGTTCGAGTGTCTCAATCCTGGCAAGAGCGGGCTTTACTGCGACAGTAAACAAAGACCATGATGCTACGAAAATAACCAAACCACCGGCCAATAATTTTTCTCTTCGCGCTAAACGTATCATTTGGGCTCCCGTGTCGATAAAGACAGCAGCATAGTAAAGTGTACCACACCGCTTTTGGATTGTTTTTGTATATCCTTCACGTCAACAAATGTGAAGCCGGGGTCTTCCTGTAAAAGCTGTTGCCATTGGTACACCGGCTCGAACGAATCGCAGGTGCCATTAATCCTGACTGTATCGGCAGCTATCAATATATCATCAATCTTTATATTTTCCCGCAAAGGACTATTCACACTTATTTTGTAAAGAGCATCAAGCGGTGATAAGCCGCTATCAGACAAAGAAGCAAAAAGCCCGGAATCCCTGCGGAACGACTCGATTTTCTGCTCTAACTGGACAAGAGGATTTACAATATTTTTCTCATCCGGCAATGTCGCCTGAAAAATCTCTGTGGTTTCGTTCTTTATGCGTGCATAAGCAGCTTCCAAATGCGACACTCGCGTAAACAGCCCAACCAGTAAGAAAACGGCTATTGCACATATAAGTGCTGCACAAAAAACAAACTCTTTTCTCAGGTTCAATGCCGGGGCAGCATCCGCTTTGTCCGCTTCGAGAAAGTTAATACCTTTGGTTTGTTCAGGCGCCAAAAGCCTTAAAGCCAGACCTTCTGCAACACATACCTGTATATCCACCGTGTGCCGGGACAGATTTTCTACCGTGGCATAGCAATCAACAACTGAGGTTTCAGAACGCAGTTTTTTTCCAATCTTCAGCACCAT
This sequence comes from uncultured Pirellulales bacterium, assembly GCA_964537355.1. Classification (GTDB taxonomy): domain Bacteria; phylum Planctomycetota; class Phycisphaerae; order Sedimentisphaerales; family Anaerobacaceae; genus NIOZ-UU13. The sequence goes on from CAZIAN010000028.1 coordinate 6,610, forward strand.
ATAGTCAGAAATTTGGCCGGTTGATATCAGGTGAATTTTAGTGTTCTGCTCGATATCGGTTCCGAACACTTTTTGCCATGTTATCTGTGCTTCACGCGATATGACATGGGCCATCTGTTTTTGAACAGACTTTATATCATCTTCAGATTCGGCAATAACCGGAATACTTCTAACAACCACAACATCGTTGTCCCTGATTATCGCCAAAGTAAGATAATGTCCATCTATATACGCAATGATGGCCTGACCGGCCATAATTTCCGGGTGATTTACCGCAACCGTTGAATGAACCGCAAAAATAGCCGCCTCCACCATGCCGGGATGCAATTTTGCCTCAGTGAAGATGTTTAGTCTTTCGTGAAGTGATTGCCTGGTCGAAACTGCCGTAAGAACAGAATATTTGCCATCCGGCGTTGGATTGTACGAATATACCTGAGCAACGATTTTCTCCGCTCCAACCGGAAAATTATGTTCCAGAGCAGACCAGTTTCCTTCACGGATTTGTTCGAGTCCCTCAGAATCAGTTTCCAGGTTCCTGAAAAAAACAGCATCATGCGGCATAGAAATCGCAACCTCCGCACGCCGGTCAAAACCATGTCGGCTGAAAAGCAGCCTCAGAACCTCTTCAGGCGAGTCCGTACTTCGACGTATTTGTGTGCCGAAGACTTTTTCAACGCAGAATCCCTCATCTGTGCGCATAACCTGTACCGCACATATACAGGAAGAACCAATATCTATGCCGATACACCGCTTAACCATTATCTCTTCTCCTGCTTATCTTTATACAAATAACACAATATCCCATGTCTAAAGCTCTTCGTATAAAATCACATCAACATTTTTAGTTTCCATATTTCTGGCCAGAACAGCAACTGTCGTACTATTAAGCCCATCAGCGGTTCCCTGTGAAATCACACGATAGTATTGCTTTGTGGAGCTAACCGTAACAGTCTTTTCTATTGCCTGATAAATACTATCCGTCATTCCGGGAATATCACGCAGTTCCATAACGCTACCAAAAGGTTTAATCTTTCGGCGGTCAATTATCATCTGAGCCAAAACAGGATCCATACTCTCCGATAAGCTCTGGATTACATGCTTTGATGCCCAATTAATGTTAATTTTGTCATCACCTCTCACCGTAATAAAGTCCCGTAAGCAGCCGAAAATCTGCTGTGTTACCCCTTTGATCAACAGGAGATCTTCAGTCATCTCGAACGAGTTATTCCTGCAGCGATACGGGGGTATCAAGTTACTATAATAATCTGACTCCGCCCCTGAATTTTCATGCTCAACGAAGGGCAGACACGTAACCTCCTCATCGCTGTCAATCCAATCGATAATTGAAGGGACCAGCTCATAACTGATATGGAAATCGCCAAAGTTCTCGCGATTCAGCAGATCGATAAGCCGAAGTAACTGGTCTATTACAGTTCTATTTAGGTCGCCGTTCTTATCTCTCAACAAGTTGATATTGAGCTTGCCGCTTTCTTCTGTTACAGTTATCGAACAGTACCCCTCATCGAGAGAAACAGTATTTTCTCCCGAAAGCAGATTTTGTAACTTCCTGTTTATCTGCAAGTCTTCGGTATTCCTGAGGGCCGCAATCGCTATATTCAGGCCTGCTCTTGCACAATTGAGTGCCTGTTCGGACTTTCGCAAGTCATCGGCGGCAAGCAGGCCGGCACGGCTCTTATGGTTGAACCCGAACAGCAAAATCCCCAGCATGATGACCATACACAGGACAACAACAAGCACAAATCCACTATGTTCTTTTTTTATTATTTTTCGTCTCATTATTTATCAACCGACTTTTCAGACGAAGTTTCTAAGCCCTGGTTACTTGAACAGCCCACATAGGCAATAGTACCATAGTGGCATTGCCGATCATTTTCGTCCTTACTGGTGATACTAATTTTCACTGCAGCGGGGAGTTTTTTCTTTCGCTCGAAATCCCATTCCTTCAACCATTGCAGCCCATCAAAAAATTCTAATTCTACAGATTCGACGTTTACGAGAATTTCTCGCCAATTTCTATCTTCAAGGCGCTCCTGCGGTGCACCAACAAATCTCCTCTGGCTCACGGAAATTGAGCCGCTGTTCTTATCAAATTTATAAGCAACATCAAATAGTCCGTTCGCATATCCATCCTGACAGAAAAGCCTGTGAGTAGTTACCAGATGCAAAATCCCACTGCCGGGAACATCCGGTTCATAACTAAAATAGATGACTGGGCTCTTCCTGATTTTACTTGTACGACTGGAATCTGTTCCGGCCAACTCTGTGTCCTCAGCCGTTTTGCCGACATACGAACAGCGTATCTGTTGAGCCATCCACCTCAGCACTTTCTGAGTCTGGCCGGACGCAGTCATCCTAACTTTGTAAACATCGGCTGATTTTGCCGTTGCAAAATAGCTGCCGTAAACCATTGAAACAATCGTAACGATTGTTGTCACAGCCACAAGAATCTCGATCAGTGTAAACCCGGCTCTAAGCCGACGTCGAATCCGTAGAGGCGGTTCGTAAACCGCCCCTACTTCTAACGGCGTAACGTTATATTTAACGGATTTACTTTTCACGGTAATCTCCTGTCGGCAACATAAGTTGACATTTGCAGGCTTTTGGAGCTACTCCCCTGCTTCCAGCCAACCTCGACACATATTTTTCGCAATCCGGTAATATCAGCTTCGGCCAACTCAGGTGACTGCAAGCCTGCGACTTCAGTTTTCCAGTGCAAACTATAAGCATTTTTCTCTACAGTACCGGAGGCGGTTCCTTCTTTCGGGTATCCGAGGGCCAGATTCTCTGCGATTTTTTCCTCTGCTAAAAGAACAGCCTGCGAAGTTACCTCTGCCGCATCAGCCATACTGATGCTTATCAGATGGAGCCTTATTAAACCCAGTAGAGAGATTGAGACTATAACCAGTGCCACAATAACTTCCACCAAAGTAAATGCTTTCCAATTTCTCGTTTTCATGGCAACTTGCCTATTCCACCATACTATCAGCGTTAAACATCCAGGTTCCAGCTTTCAATATCAGCACTGTCTCCAACACCGCCACTCTCACCATCTTTACCGTAGGATTTCAAATCGTAATCCCTGCTGTTTACTCCCGGAGAAATATAGATATATTTAGTACCCCATGGATCCGTGGGCACTTTATCGAGATACCCTTCAGCGTTATATCCCTTTATACCCGGATTTGACACGAGCACCTCAAGACCTTCGGAAGTGGTAGGGAAACGGCCTGTGTCGGTTTTGAATAAGGCTAAAGCCGATTCAATACTGCGAATATCAACTTTGGCCTTAATTCTGCGGGCCTGTTCGGGTCTGTCCAAAATCTTCGGCATAATTATAGTCGCCAACAGACCTAAAATAACAACTACAATCATAAGCTCGATCAGGGTAAAACCAGTATTGCTTAATTGTTGTTTCTTTACTTTTGACATCATCTAAGTACTCCTCTAAAGGGCCTGATTTATCTCAAATATAGGCAGCAAAATAGCCAACACTATGAAGCCAATAACAGCACCCATAATAAGAAGTATTACCGGCTCAATAAGTGAGGTAAGTGTTTTAGCTGTCATCTCGACTTCGTCGTCATACATTTCGGCAATATCCATCAGGCCATTTTCTATATTCCCGCTCATTTGGCCCGTCGCCATTATGTGAATCACGATAGGCGGAAATAGTCCGGTCTTTCTTATTGCTTCTGCGATATCACGGCCTTTGCTAACTCTGTCTTTAACAGAATCCAGTGCACCTGCAATATAACTATTCTGGACTATCCCTTTTACAATTTCCAGAGCACCAAGTATCGGGATACCACTTGTAAGAAGTATGCCCAATGTCCTGGCCAAACGGGCGGTTTCCACTTTAAGGAATAGTTTACCAAAGAGAGGCACTTTTAGTTTGTAACGGTCCCATTTAATCCTCCCGTCTTTGGTTCTTTTCCAGGCCCCGATTCCAAAGAACACCGCAAAAACCATAACGACAATCGGCACAAAATATGTTTTCATAAAAGCACTGGTTGAGATGAGCAGCCTCGTCGGCAGTGGAAGAGCCCGATCCATCTCAAGAAAAATCTGTGTTATGCTCGGTACTACAAAAGACAAAAGAAACACTACCACCGTTACCGCAACCACCGACATCATTAGCGGATAAGCTATAGCGGATTTGACTTTGTTCGTAAGATGTACGCGTTTTTCCAGCATTTCCGCCAATCTCAGAAAAACATCTTCGAGGGTTCCACTCGTTTCGCCCGCAGCCACCATATTCACAAATACGTTTGAAAAAACTTCCGGATGCCTGCCAAGCGCATTCGAGAGTGAGCTTCCCGTATTCACACGATTGCAGACTTCTTTCATAACCATCGCTAGTGGATTTTCCCGGCTTCCCAAACATATCACTTTGCGTTCGGAACTCCCCTGCAACTGCTCGACTAATGCTGATAAAGCAGGCACAAGCGGCATACCGGCACGCAATAGTGTAGCCAACTGGCGCGCTATCCTGCAAATATCCTTTGTCCTGGTCCTTCTGAAAATGTCCTTACTGTAAGTATTTGCATTTGTACCAGCGAAACTATTATTTCGGGTCTCCATACATGACATATGGTCGTCTATTTCCCTTGGTGCCATTTGAGGGGACGGAGCGGACTTTTCAGTCTTTAAATTGTATTCAGCCACCGACATGTTCACCCACCTTTAAACTTTTTTGAACACTATCTTGTGTTACCCTGCAAACCTCTTCAAGTGTAGTTTCACCAGCAAGCGCTTTGCGTAATCCATCCTCCCGCAAAGTACTCATACCTTTTTCAACAGCCACCTGCTTTATAACATGTGAACCGGCCCGTTTAGTCGTCAGCTCCTTGATGTCATCATCAATGACCAGCAGTTCAAGAATTCCTGTCCTGCCCATGTAGCCGGTTTGAACGCAGTTATCGCAGCCGGCTCCCTTATAGAACTGTCCACGGACCAATGAAGCCTTCTCTTTCTCGCTCCAAAGTGAAATCATTTGCTCCTGCTGTCCGTAAGGGCTTTTGCAGTGTGGGCATATAACCCGGATAAGACGTTGCGCCATAGCGGCAATAACCGATGATGAAATCAAGTAAGGTTCGATACCCATATCAATCAATCGGGTTATGGCCGAGGCCGAATCGTTCGTATGCAAAGTACTTAAAACCAAATGACCTGTGAGAGAGGCCTGAATCGCAATCTCTGCGGTTTCAAGGTCACGAATTTCTCCTATCATAATCACGTCCGGGTCCTGCCTGAGAATGTGGCGGAAACAACTGGCAAAAGTAAGGCCTATCTTCGGCTTTACCTGCATTTGCCCAATCCCTGGTAGTTGATACTCAATCGGGTCTTCGACGGTAAGAATGTTCCGCTCTTCGCAATTAAGCTCGTTGAGAGCGGCATAGAGCGTCGTCGTTTTGCCACTGCCTGTAGGGCCTGTGAGCAAAATTATACCGTGAGGAAGGTTAATCAAATTTCTAAAATGATTCAGCATCTCGGGGCTAAATCCCACCTGCTCCAAACCCAACTGGCCGCGGCTCTTATCGAGCAACCTGAGCATCACACGTTCTCCGCCCAATGTCGGGATGACGGAAACTCGAATATCCACAAGGTCACGGCCTATTTTAACCCGGCTCTGGCCATCCTGCGGCAATCTTCGCTCGGCAATATTAAGATTAGCCATGATTTTCAGGCGTGACAGAAGCGCTGCAATCTGCTGTGTCGGCAAAGTAACCACATCGCGCAGCACCCCATCAATCCTGAAACGCACACGAGCTTCATTCTCATAAGGCTCAATATGAATATCGCTGGCTCTGCGGTGTACAGCCTGGAATAGGATGTTATTGACCAACTTTACAATCGGCGCTTTGTTGGCAATATTCAGCAGGTCTTCAGCGTGGGTTTGAATGCTGGTCTCACCTGAGTCACTGCCCCGGCTCACCAAAGCCTGTACATCGGAGTTATCGTTATCGCTATCGGCGGATGTGTTTTGATGATAATAACAGCGACTTATAGCCTTCTCTATCTCAGAAGCGGGACAAGTAATTCGACTGCATTGCTGCCCCGGCTCCCAAAGCCCCTTTATCACCTCCTTCGTTCCTGCTAAGATACTCAAAATCGCATCATACGCTTCTACGTTAAGCGCATCTGCAAGAGCAATTGCCACCCGGCCGTCTTCCAAAATGACCGGAATAGCACATTGGTTCTTAAGAAACTCAAGCGGCAGTTTCCTCACAAGCTCCGGATTCAACTGCTCCGGAGAAATAGTTTCCAAATACTCATCGGTATCGGGACCTGCCTTGCTGTCTTTTACTAAATGAGACCCCCTGCCGACACACTTATCCCCATTTGGGATTTCACTGCGCTTTTGGCTTACGACTTGTCCTTGTTGCTCTTTATCCACCAATTGACCTCCTCGAAGCCGGTAACAAACACTAAACCATCATTCCTGCTCGTTATTTTGTTCAAAATCTTCCAATGCCGACCCAATTTCCTTCTTCTTGTCCCTGGTTATCTGCTCCAAATCCTCCTGGCTGACCGCAATATGAGGTGTTATAAAAAACAGCAGATTCGTCTTTTGAAGCTGGTCTTTCCTGAATTTGAACAGACCACCAACCAAAGGAATATCACCAATCAAAGGCACCTTCTTCTCGATAGTAATTTTATCATCTCGAATAAGGCCGCCAATTACCACTGTAGAGCCGCTGTTCATAGAAACGATTGTCTCAGCCTCTCGTTTAGCCGTGGTAGGAGTATCTACGGAAACGGTGGCAACATCTTCGATAAGCTTCGTGAACTCACTTTTAATTTCAAGCCTTATAAGCCCACCCTGGCTGATGTGGGGAGTTATCTCCATAGTAATACCTACATCTTTGTATTCGAATGTTTTTATTACTGTCGGTGTAAGAGGATCCCCCTCGGTAATTTTCGATTGCGTAACAAAAGCCCTGCTTTCACCGACAACTATTTTGGCCTTACTGTTGTTGGAGGTCAGAATATGTGGTGTCGAAAGAATATTAACTCCGGACTGCTTTTCCAAAGCGTGCAGCATACTTCCAATTCTTACGCCAGTGCCGCTTCCTCTCCATAATCCGACCGCCAGTCCTTCAAGGGTTCCACTGGCAAAATCCACACGAGGACCAAAATTCGTTGCTGCGAAAACTCGGGCACTGCCGTCCACCGACTGGTCAAGCGTGGCCCAGTCAACGCCTATTTTCCTTAAGCTGTCCTCACCGACTTCCATAATTAGCATCTCAACGAAAACCTGCTCACGGAAAATGTCGAGCTTATCGATAATTTCGGCAAGAACCTCGTAGTCCTGCGCTGAAGCGGCAATGATTAACGCATTCGTGCCTTCATCAGCAGTAACGTTCACCTGTTGGGTGGCTTCGAGCGCACCGGCGATTCTCAAATTTGACAGTGCTGCCGTCAGTGATTTAGCAACGTCCACGGCCAGACCGTTCTTAAGGTAAACCACGTGAACGTTGTTATTACCCATCGGACGTTGAATATCAAGCTGATTTATCAGCCCGTCAATCGTCTCTGTATCCTGTGCATTGGCAACAACAACAAGTGAATTCGTCCTTATATCAGGGAGAATTCTTATATCCGTCTCAATCTGCGGAGTATTTCGGTTTCGCCCGGCCTGCGAAGAAGCTGATTTGTGTTTTTCCATTATTCGTGTTATTTGCTCACTGAGGACTTGTGCAGAAGCATATTCCAGGCTGAATACCGCAACCTGCTCTTGAGAGCCTGTTACATCAAGTTTTTGAATAATAGTGGCAATATGATGTATATTCGAACTGGTATCCGTAATAACAATCGAATTCGTTCTGGTATATATCGCCATCTGTGAGCCTGTAGCCAAAAGCGGCTGAACGATTTGACTGACTTCTGTCGCATCCGCATAGCTCAACGGTATAATCTGGGTAATAATTGAATCGGTTTTAGGTATGTCTGAAGGATTACTGCCTACACGAACCTGCAGGTTGCGTTTTGCAGCATCCGCCCTTGGGACTATCTTGACAAGATTTTCGGCAGGCACCGCCGCATATCCCTGCACCTCCAAAATCGATTCCAAATACTCATAAAGATCGCCCAGACGTATCTTCGTTGGTGACATCAGCGTAACGGTGCCGCTGACATTATCATCCACCACAAAATTAATACCGGTTATATCTCCAATGGTTTTGATAACTGTCCGAACATCAACCTGCTCAAAGTTCACGGATATAAGTTCATCGGCCATACCGGGTTTATCAAGTACCGGCATATTCACCATGTGTGGTCGCTCTTGTGAAAACAACTGCTCAGAAGCTATATCCGGCCCGTTGTTTTGAGCCAGGTGTTCTCCGAAGGAATAAACCTGTGTCTTTACTGCCGGCGGAGTGTTTTCCATAACGTCAACGGCAAGCCCCGAACGATATTGTGAGTCTCCAGTAATATTGTCGTTTGTTTTAATCTCAGGAAAATCTGTCAAAACCCCTACATTGTTTTTGGCGGCATAATTCGTATCTATTTTGTTTAGCTGCTCAATTTGCCTGGCAACAATATTTTCGGAACGAAAGTTTTCATTCGGCTGCATAACGTCCTCTTGCCGGGGCTGAACAGTAACAGGTGTAGAATCCGACTCACAACCGATAAAATTTATGCAAAACACACATATAAAACAAAGAAAGCTTGTTAACAACTTCCGTACTCTTTGCTCGTTGGTTTTTAAGTTTTTTAATCTCATCTCTTTTAGCCTGCTCACTCTTATTTTTCTAATGACTTACGGCAAAGTAAGTGATAACTCCTTAGTTTCGCCATCGCTTAACAGCTCCAAATTCATAGTAGCCTCTGACCGTGCTTTTTTAAAAACCTGGAACGCCTTCTGCTTGCTGGTCAATCGTTGTCCATTAACCCGGCGAATAATGTCACCTTCCTTTAAGCCGAAAGCCTTTGCCATCGGTATTGTGTCCAAATTGGTTATTCTAAGTCCTTCGACCTGGTCATCAATAAGATAAGGCTCAATGGTCGCTTTGGTTAATATCATCTCCAAATGTGTTATTTTCGTTGGAGTCTCATCGAAAGACTGTTTAACCGGCAAAACAGGACTTGCAGATTTGCTGGTTTCGCTAATAGCCGCCGGCGAAAGCATCTGTGTATTATTTTTATTATCTCTTCCTGTCCTGTTCAGTATCAACATTTTTCTTTGTCCGTTATGAAGTAAAATGACGGAATTCTCTTCTATGCTCTTAATACGGGCGTCCCCTATGTTCTGTCCTGTTTTATACATTCCCAGCAGCTTAGTTTTAGTATTTATTATGATCGCGCGAGAAACCGCCGTATTGCCACAAACGGTTCCGACCAATTCCAGGCTGAGTTCCTCCTCAGCTAACTTAATCACATCATCAAACTTGTTTACCTGTAAGGATTTGTTTTCGGTATCCGATGAATCTGCACCACCAAATATGTTTTGTGCGGCGATAACTGAATAGTCGTTGACCGCGGTCTCCACCGGATTTTCAGCCCTGTTGGCACTTATATTTTCGGTACCAACTGCTGAGGTCGGAGTAAAAATCCCTGCCGGATACTGTGGCATTATCACCGTCCTGATAATCACGAAAGAAAGCACCAGAACAAGAGCTAACTTAAATGCTAACAAAACCTTACGAGTATACAATTTACCACCGTCCTTCTCTTAAACGCACCTTCTCTAACCTCTAAAATTTATCGTCTTATATCACCCTGCACTTAACCCGGAGACCCTCGCGTCAAACCTTATGTACGCTGTTAATAAGCATCTCATTCAGGAATCTTTTTTATGGGGCTATACAGGTAGCAGGATATTGCCCTACACAGAAGATAATTGCTCTGTACCTGAGTTTTGGGTGAACATTATTGGCATTTCACACAATTGGGTATTGACCCACCCAGTAAATAAAATCATTGTAAGCAGCAAACTGGTCCGAATAAAAAAACGATATACGACTCTGGTGTTATATCAAAAGTAGTATTCAGCTATCTCGCTGGATCATTTTTATATTTCTCTTCTTTGGCTTTCGTTTCACTTCTGCCATAGTGGATTCCCCGATACGAATAAGAGTAGTTCGCCTGATAGTAAAAACAGGTTCTACACTGATTTACAGGCAATTCACACTTGTTAATATAGGACTATTTGCCGGGAGAACTGAAAATGAGCGTTTGCAGGAGCAAACATAAAAAACTTTGAAAATATACAAAGCAAAAATTAATTTCATCAACCTCCTTCAGGCTGGGCTTGACAGTTCAAACGACATTGGGCTGACAAGCCTGGCAGAAAAAAACGCAGCGATAAAGAGTTGCGATTAATATATTGATTAATCAGACATGTATTGTGGCTTTCAGCAGCTCCACCGGGTATGACAGCATACAAACAGCAAAAGGATTGAAATAAGCCTTTTTATTGGACTTTCGACAAAAGAACATTGGGGCTGTCCATACACAAGACCATACTCTCCGTTATGGAAAATATTTTTTCATAACCGTCTGCTTTCCTCATTTTTTTCTGGACATTCAGTTCGGAATTTGGTAGAATAACATACAATAAAGATGTTCCTCAAGGGGGAGGGCTTATCCATTATTATCTTAACGATGTGCCGTTAGTTTATTCGAGACAATTCAAAAGAAAATGGGGGAGAAATATTAACTGTGAGCAACGGCATTATAATTGGACCCGCTTTGTCAGGTGTACCTGGCTACTCGGTTCCTGCCAATACCACGTATGATGTACTGTTAAACGGTTTAGAAAGAACAGGACTTTTTCTTAGAATACAACACTCTTTTTGAGGACAGTGTCATGAGGAAATTAATTGTAATTTGTGCTTTTGTGGCAATGATGCTGTCTGTCAACAGCCCCGCAGATGCAAGCGTTACAATTATGGATATGGTTGATTCGGCCGATAGCCAGGCAAACACATATTTTAGTAGTACCCCAATCGACACCGACAGCGCCCGGCCATCCTCAACGGATACCTATCGTTGGTGGAATGAAGACTGGGGCTGGACACATACCTTTAGCCCGCCCGGACCAACACCTTCGGCGATAATTTCAGCAACATTGGAAATCAGGGCATGGGATGTGGACTTTCCTTCTGAAATAAATATCATATTTGGCAGCGGCCCCAGCGGCACAAACATAGGAACTCTTCAGGGCGGTGATGATATATGGACAACAAGCATCCTGCCCCTCTCCTCCGATTTATTTACCGATTTGATGGATGGGAATATTGATATATGGATGGATATTGATTCTTCGAACACTCTTAATATGGACATGTGGGCAGTAACATTGGAATCATCCAAGCTTACAGTTACTTACAATCCGATACCTGCTCCCGGCGCTATTCTGTTAAGCAGCATTGGTGTTGGCATTGTCGGCTGGTTCAGAAGAAGAAAAACACTATATAAATAAGTAGATAAAACTTAAAGCAAAAGGGCGAAACTATACAATCTCGACTTTTTTCAAGCTTTGAGAAGTTATTTTTTATTTTAAATTCGACTTTCGGCTCTACTACGGCCAAAAAATTTATTGCGCCAAACCTGTCCATCTTAATTAAGGACATCTGCACGAAATTTCACAAATCTTAGCCAATACGGCTTTAGAGCCCATTAAAAGGGGCATTTCGACTATTTGTCCTCTCCTAAAACCCCATAATTCCAACGACAAACTCATCCATCAAAGGTGGTATAACTATAAAGAAACAATGATTTTCTCGAAAATGACATTTTTTTCTGGACATAAGGCCTGGTACTTGATAGAATGAAAACCTATAAAGGCAATCCTCTTTGGAGGAGGATTATCATGTTTATTATAGTACGTTACTTTGCTTGTTCGATAATGCGCTAATCTACAAGTAGAGTAAAGGAGTGAGGAGTGAGATCAGGAAAGAATAGCACATTTCTGATTATTTTTGTGTCGCTTATCGCGGCCACGGCCGTAAGCGCTGCACCAACAATCACCTATTGCAATAACTTCACTGTTGCCCCCTCAGTTCCAAATCCCCACATCCTCGAAATAGCTGGAACAAACAACATTTCCGAAATTTATAATTCCGTCATGGCGGCTATCGGTACGGATATTTTAATCCCGCCCGCCGAATTTACAAACTCGTCATCCGCCGACGCCGGGACCTTCAATCCTAACACAACGGTTTTTATAGTCTTAACAGGATTCCTTTGTGTTTCATTGGTTATTGACCGCAAACTCTGGCTGGCAACCCTGACTGCTCCGCAACAGCCGGGCCAAAGTGGATTTCATTCTATCCCACAATTAGCTGGAATGCCGGCCGGAACAATAACTTTACCATCCTATATCAGTATGCAGGGTAAAATCCGGCAGATACCCAATATTCAACACGCAATACGCATTACGAATGCAGTTCTTAAATTCGCTATAAAGCACTTTTCCTCCTTACATAAACCCGCATTGATACGTATGGCTTTGAGTTACGAGCAGAACCGCTCTTTTTCACCAGCTTTTATTTTTGTCCGACTGGCTCGCGGCCCGCCTAACTCGGCCTGAGAACTATATTAACCTTCATTTCGTAAAGGGGTACTAGCGCGCTTCTCCTTTAGGTAGTAGTAAGGTTGATATGCTTCTTATTTGTGACCCTCCACGTACAAAATGAAGAATATTGGAGTAAACGAATAGTAATGGAAATGAAAATATGTATCCCAAAAAAACATGAAATTGAATTTAACGAATCTCATTTTTCACAGTGATAAGTGAGAGGAGGAGTTTAACTGATGAAAAAGAAATTAATGATATTATGTATAGCAGTGGGATTGAGTTTGGCACTTGCGTCGCCATCATTCGCATTGATGACTATTAATCTCGATCCTGCCTCGCTCACAGATGGACTTTATACAGCCGGCAGCCCGGGTATCTTCCCGACAATATTCGGAAATATCGAATTTGTCGGACGAATAGAAAATAGACAAGATACCGACTTACCCGGTGGGAAAGTATTCAATGTTCAACATGTTTATGTTGATCCTGATCCAAGAAATGCCTCATTGGTTTTTAATTTCCCCAACCCCGAGAATATAGTCACGGAAGTAACATTCAAATACGGAGGCAACGCAGAATCCATTGTCGTCACAGCCTGGGATAGCAGCCTCAATCAGCTTGATCAGCTCGTGGCAGGCACAGGAAATGGAGCTTCTGTTGGTCCGGTAACTCTTTCTGGTGACGGGACCTCTATCTACGCCATTACCTGGTATGACCCAGTTGGCGGAGCCCCCCAGGCTAACTACGATGTAGCAGAATTGATGGACGTCAGCATTGAGGTTATTCCTGCTCCCGGTGCTATTCTGTTAGGTAGTATTGGTGTAGGCTTTGTCGGATGGCTCAGAAGAAGAAGGACACTATAACAAGAAGTGAACACTAAAAGAGTTAAGGGCGAAGCTATATACTTCGCCCTTATTTTTTTGCTCTGGTCACTACTGAAATCATTAAATTTATCCGACGATTAAGTTCAGCTTTCAAACAAGTGAAGGTTGACGCCAGCTTCCAATACCGTCCCACCAAACACCTATGTAGTCAACAACAGACTTGTTTTTTTCTTTAGCTAATTCTATCGCCATATCGCGAAGCTCCCTCATACAGCTTAGCCCCCCGATTTGCCATGCTTTTACGCCTATTCCAACCGCCTCATATTCTATCTGCTTGAAGTCAATCTCATCAGCAGCCAGCATTTCCGCTAACATTTCAGCCTTCGGTTTTAACACTGCCCGCCATTGCTGCCTCTTCTGTTCTTCTTTTACAAATACATCTTGTAACAAATTCTCACGGTTCTCTTGCCTGATTTGCCGCAGAGCTTTAGCCCGGGCAATCCGTTGTGAACGATGCCTTCGGCTCGCAGACGGCAACAGCATCTCCAGCAGCCCGGTCAGAGGGTCAACAATCACCCATACCAAAAACGTCGTCCCCAATGTTCCTAAGGCAACCCCCGATGCGAATTGGCCAACTGTACTGATGCCTATCATTCCCAGGCAACCCGCAAATCCGCCCAAAAGAGGTGTTATCACATAAAATACCCTATAGTAATCCGTGCTGGTGAGCAGGTGTTCTACCTGCACCTTTTGGCTGCTGCTAATCCCTCTGAAAATTGCAAATAAATACAGACTAATCAACATCAGAGTTATTAACAAACCGTGCCCGGACAGGGAAAATACAATCCACCAACGAACACCCGCCTGCCTTAACGTTAAAACTAAAATATAAACAATGCAAATGATGAACCAGACTGTGCTGGCAAGATGAATTAACTGCAAAGTCCTCTGTCTGGACATGATTATATGTCCCCTCACAACCCTGACCACCCTATCAACTTCTTATATAAGTACTGTTACTTGAAAACTTATCAATACCTTTGGCCGCCGTAGTACCCTGTGCCACTGTAACCACCGGCTGCCGCTCTCTCAGCCATATAGGCCCCGGACAAGGCCCGGCCAAGGGGCGTAATAAATTCTTCAATCTTCATTGCTATAGCGGCTAATATCGTCGGCGGCACAAAAATCACATCGCCTTCCTGCAACAAAACGTCTTTACTTATTTCGCCATGAGCGCCCATCCGGTCCCAATTCACTTCAAATATTTTGGCCTTAACATTTTCATCTCTCGATGGTCTTATTACCTGGATGCGGTTCACCCAGGCCAGATTAGTGGGTTGTGTAAGAGCCAGAGCGCCGAATAGCGTATCACGGCCGGAATAGACTTGCGGTCCGGGGCGTGCAACCTGTCCCAATACATAATACTTTTTGCTCTGGTATGTAATAATACGAATATTGACAGGGTTATCACCTTCTAATTTATAAAGCTCTAAAACCTTACCTCGCAGGATATTTGCAAGTTGCTCAGGGGTTCTGCCCGCAGCTTCTATCTCGCCAATATCTTCAAAACCTATCTTTCCATCCGGGCGAATCAACTGCGCTTGTCCGTTTATCTCAGGCACCTCGGAACAGTGCACCACAATCTGATCCGGCGGCTGCAAAATATAATTTTCGGCTGAAACATCGACCTTATGCGGCATTAGATATGCTTCTATGTCTGCCGGATGAGATGAAAAACAACCTGTCAGGCTAATCGTAATTAGAGACACAATTATCATCGATATTAATCGTAAGCATTTCACTGTTATTCTCCTTTAAATCTTTGTATTATCGGGTTTTTCGCCTTCACTTTTTTCATACGAAAACTAATATCGGAAGATATTATACTTAATATCACCTTTTTTCTAATATTTTCTCAAATTTCCATTAGGTTTATTATTGGCTGATCAGGAAACTCACCAATTTTTTCCGGCAAACTGATTGACAGCATATATTGGAAGTTGTTATGCTATCGGCGTTCGTAATTGTTGGCGGCGTAGCTCAGTTGGTTAGAGCATGGGATTCATAAGCCCAGGGTCGTTGGTTCGAATCCAACCGCCGCTATTAGATCGAAACATAAAACGGCAAATTATTTTGCCCCCATCGTCTAGTGGCCTAGGATATCAGGTTCTCATCCTGGAGACAGGGGTTCGACTCCCCTTGGGGGTATTTTTTTTATCAGCCAAGAATGCGGTTTTAGCGTGTCTTGGCTTTCTTTATGTCTATGGTTTCTCCTGTTTTTTATGCTCATTGTCCAAGTTAGTGGATATGACAACGTCACCAAAATTCGGCAGAAAAATCAATAATTTGAGCTTCATCGGTTAACGAGTAAACGCCCCATTTGAAATTGGGTTTGATTGGGTTTGTTTTGGCTTAAATTGGGTTTGTTTTTGGCTTTATTGGCTTTGAATTGGGTTTGTTTT
>CAZIAN010000029.1:0-22425 GCA_964537355.1 uncultured Pirellulales bacterium
GCGTAGTTATAGGTGGAGGGCACGCCGGTGTTGAAGCTGCACATGCTGCGGCGAGTATCGGCGCCAAAACCTGCCTTTTAACCATAAGCAAAGACACGATAGCGAAGATGAGCTGCAATCCGGCTATCGGTGGCCTTGCAAAAGGCCAGATTGCGCGCGAGGTCGATGCACTGGGGGGATTGATGGGGTTGGCGATAGATGCAACGGGGATACAGTTTCGCCTGTTGAATTGTTCGAGGGGCCCGGCTGTACAGGCTCCGCGTGCGCAGGCCGACAAATATAAATACAAAGATTATATCCGTATGCAGCTCGAACAAACCACAAATCTGACGATAATTGAAGCGACGGCGGCTGAGATTATAACCCGGGAAAAAAAAGTGCGGGCGGTGCGATGCAGTGATGGAAGGATATATAACGCTCCAACGGTAATTCTGACTACAGGGACATTTCTTCGCGGCTTGATGCATATAGGAACAGAACAGCTCGCCGGCGGAAGGCTCGGTGAACCGGCCGCCAATGAGCTTTCGGAAAGTCTCTGGCAGCTTGGGCTGCAACTTGAAAGACTAAAAACCGGCACACCGGCCAGGCTGGATGCTTCGACAATCGATTTGGACAAGCTTGAGGTCCAGCAGGGGGATGAAAAACCGGTTCCTTTCTCCTTTATGAACGAAATAATAACTCGCCCGCAGATTCCGTGCTGGATTACCTATACGAATGAAAAAATACATAGTCTAATCCGGGACAATCTGCATCGTGCGCCACTTTATTCAGGACAAATAACTTCCACAGGTCCCCGGTATTGCCCGAGTATAGAGACAAAAGTCTTACGCTTCGCGGATAAGAAGCGGCATCAGGTGTTTCTGGAGCCTGAAGACGAAGAACAATCGACTATCTACTGCAACGGCTTAAGCACTTCTTTGCCTAAGGATGTGCAGGAACAAATGTTCAAATTACTACCGGGAACAGAGAATGCGCGGATTAGTCACTACGGCTATGCGATAGAATACGATTATTGTCCCCCAACACAGCTAACACCCAATCTGGAGAGCCGGAAGGTCTCTGGGCTGTTTCTGGCAGGACAGATAAACGGGACAAGTGGGTATGAAGAGGCGGCCGGACAGGGTCTCGTGGCTGGTATCAATGCGGCAAGGAAACTCCAGGGCAAAGAGCCTCTCATGCTCGGTAGAGACCAGGCGTATATCGGGGTTATGATAGATGATTTGCTGACCAGGGGGCTTGATGAGCCGTATCGGATGTTCACGTCGCGGGCGGAGTACCGGTTGGTGTTAAGAGCTGACAATGCTGATCGAAGATTGACTCAAATCGGTAAATCGGTCGGGCTTGTGGAAGAAAAACGGTGGATAAGATTGCAGACTAAACTCGAGAACATCAATAAGCTTAAGAGCTACCTGAAAGATAACCGTTCGGAAGGGATGAGTTTGTGGGACCAGCTTCGCCGGCCACATAATGTCCTTGTGGAAAAGGTGGCCGAGAATCCTGATATTAAAAATATGAATCTTGCTGAAGATGTTCTTCAGGCAGTTACTATTGATGCCAAGTATGAGGGTTATTTAGCTAAACAGGAGCGTCTTGTGGCTGGTTTCAAGACTTTGGAAAAAAAGAATATCCCGGCAGATTTGGACTATAACAGCATCGCACATCTAAGGGCGGAAGCTAAAGAGAAGCTGTCTGCTTTCAGGCCGAGTACATTCGGCCAGGCCTCTCGAATAAGCGGTATAACACCGGCTGATATTACGGTGATTCAAATTCATCTGAAAAAAAACAATGACCGAGTTGTCTGAAAATATTTATAACAGCTATGCTGCGCGTAATGAGCCTAAGCTTAAGCTTTGGCGTTCGGCCGGGCTGCTGCTGACATACAAATGCAACTGCATCTGTGAGTTTTGCTATTATAATTGCGGTCCAGAGAAGAATGGCCTAATGCCTGTGGATACGGCTATAAGCGCATGGCGGTCGCTGAAAATCCTCGCCGGCGATAGAGCCAAAATACATATCACCGGCGGTGAACCGTTTTTGTATTGGGAAAGACTGCAGGAAATTCTCGAAGAGGCAAGTAATCAAAACCTCGGAAAAGTCGATTTGATAGAGACAAACGGTTTCTGGGCCACTAATGAGAAAGTTATAAGGCAGCGGCTGAAAAGGCTTGATGAGCTTGGGATGAACAGATTTAAGGTCAGCACAGATCCGTTTCATCAGGAGTATGTTGATATAAAGTTGATACATCGATTGGCCGCAATAGCGACGGAGGTTCTGGGTCCCGACCGGGTGCTGGTTCGCTGGCAGAAGTATTTAGATGACCCAACTGAAATGAAAAGTCTGTCATCCACAGAGCGTGAGCAAAAGTATATAAGCGCTATGAAAGATTATCCCTGTCGCTTTACAGGTCGGGCGGCAGATAAGCTGGCTGAATTAGCAGCCTCGGAGCCGGTAGAGAAACTTGTTTCATTGAATTGCAGATTAGATTTTCTCGGCGCCAAAGGTGTGCATATCGACCCGTTCGGCAACGTGTTTAGCGGTACGTGCAGCGGGATTATTTTTGGGAATGTAAATCGGACAAAGCTTGAGGATATTTGGAAGCAATTCGGCCCTGATGTAAACAACTTTATCAATACATTATTTAATTTTGGCCCGTCTGGACTACTTGAAGAGTCTGGCAGGCTGGGTTACAAAAAAGCAAAAGTCTATGCAGGTAAGTGCCATCTCTGCACAAGCATCCGGCAGCATTTCTTAAATAGCGGCCTTGAGGAATCGATAATCGGTCCTTCCGAGTGCTATCGTTAAGTGACAAGTTATATTCTTATGCTCTTTTCCTTGGCATGGCGGTGGCTTCGATTTCAAACAGAAGGTCATCACGGCAGATATCGCAAATGACCGTTATCCACGGCCAGGAAAGAGTGTCCCTGAAAGAGTTGAATACCCTCTCGACCTCGGTTGTTTTGCAGTAGGCTATTACCTGCACAACATCTTCATCTATGCAGTGCATATCAGCCAGAACAGCACGAACATTTTCTATGGTTGCTTTTATCTGGCCCTGGGCATCGTCAATATTTGTTGTGGCTCCGTCCTCGTCGATAGAGGCGGTTCCGGAAACATAGACTGTTTGGCCGGCAGGGGTATCAGTTTTCGACGCCCGTGAGAAGGCCGAGCCGTAATCCAGTGCGGACTGCTGTTTTCCTCCCGCCTGAAGGTACTTTGTACAGTCTGTCGGTTCGAGTACGGCTATCAGGTCCATCGAACAGTCGCCTCCATCAGCAGGTCCAAGCCCGATACCTGTACTGGCGGGCATTGACTGGCGTGTTCCTTCTCCAATAAGGCCCCTCTTGGTGAAAAATTCATTTCTGACCTGATTGAATTCGTCGTACCATGAAAGAATATCCTTTAGCCAAATCCACGTGCGCGGCACCGAGAGAAAATCGGCCCCGAATTGTATGAGTGCAGCTTCGGCTTTTTCCATCATCTCCTGAGCATGGGTAGAGCTCTCTTTGCCTTGCTGGCCGGTAATAGACGAAAGTGAAAGATATGCTCGCCCGAGTACGTGAAGGATTCGTCCACAGTCGATTTCGTCCAGCCTAACCACCTCCGGCCTGTTTTCACAGCTTATTGCGTGGACCTGTACCCCTGCTACGGGGCCAAGTAACCCTTCTTTTGCTACCAACAAGCTCGGTGCAACTCCATCATCGAGTTTTCCATAGGCCTCTGAGCGTGCGTGGGTGATAATTTCCATAGCATCCTGAGTTGCAAAGACCCGTTCCTGGAAAATATGTGCTTTTTTTGAGTGGAGTATTTTGGAAATACCGGAAAAAATCTCCTCTGCGTGTTCGGCTGGGGATGCACTTTCAATGGGCGCTGCCGAGATATAGATTTCGGTTGCCCCAGGGGATTCGATGCTGTGTGTATGTATGTTTACAGTCATTTCTTACCTTATCATCCGAGACTTTGTTCAAAATCTTTGCTTTCTTGCCGGGAATTCTAATATTATTATTTGGAAAATGCAAGAAAATCTTATCTGCCTTAAGGCTAAAGAAATTATCTGCCTTAAGGCAGTCCCGGTTATAGGTATTTAAAAAGGGTTCTGGAGTATGAATCAGTATTTCTCTTATATTCTACCTGCCTATAAGGCAGTGATTTTATGGGGAATTGTTAAGTTGTTTGTAGATATCAAGGCATTTTTTGATTTCCTTTGTAAACTTGACATCTCCGACAGCGTTAGCAAGCTTAAAGGCTTTTTCTTCAAATGAAACTGCTTCGCGAAACCGACGAGCCTCGGCATAGTGCTTTCCCAGCAGATAATTAAGTGTTGCAGAGGTGTCAACGCTTGGGTTTAGCTGTATCGCTTTGGAGTAATGCTCGATAGTCTGGTTGAATTTTCCCTGGTCAGCCATTGCCAGGGCTAGCCAATAGTGAGCTTGTGCATGGTTTGGTGCAAGACTTACGGTTTTGGATAAATGGACCATTGCTTCTTTGGAATTTGCCTTGTAAAGCAGCGCCCGTCCAAGATTATAGTGCATATTTACAGCGCTGTACTGCATGTCGAGACCATTGGGCATACGTCGTAAAGCTTCCGATAGATATTTGATGGCTTCATCTATTTTTTTCTGGTGCAGCAGTACCATACCTAAGTCGTGGAGGATGCGGGGGTCGTTCGGATTAAGCTGGAAAGCCTTATCATAATGTTCCATTCCCTCCTTATGCATTTGCTCGACGTTATAGAACAGAAAGCCGAGTTTTAGATGAGCTTCAGCGTTGTTTGGATTTAGCTCCAGTGCTTTCTGGTATTCCTGTATGGCGTTGTCCTTGTCGCCGGCTTTGAAGAATTCATTCCCGGCCCTTACAAAAGAATAATCGTTCAGGAATTTCTCGTTGATATTTTTGATAGCATAGGGCTTCGTATTGATAAACTCCGGTATATTGGCGGCCCGGTCAGGTGAAGTAAACCGTGACAAAAGGACCGCAGGTGTACTGTCTCCATATTCATCGATGTGGGTGAGGAAAAGCTGGGTATAATCTGAATTTGCTTTTGAAGAGAACACCAGCCATTTACTGTTTGGGGCGAAGCTATGCCAGGAGTTCATCCGGATTGTGTTGGCACGCAATCTTCTTGCCTTACCTCCTTGGGCCGGTATGATATAGAGTTCACTGTCGGGCTGGAGCAGCATATAGCTTTTGGCTTTACAGAAAACAATCCATTTGCCATCGGGTGAGTATTTAGCAAAATAATTGCTCATACTATTGTTGGATGCTCCTTCGATTGGCTCCGGTTTGCCTCCTTTTCCTTCATTAAACGGAATTCTGTATAAGTCGAATAAAAATGGCTTTCCATCTTCTGTGAATTCTTTGCATTCTTCGCGGGTTAGAAGGAGCTTACCTTTGCCTTGCGTATGCTTGAGGTTATATGCTTTGGCTCTTGCGAAAACGATGTATTTACCATCAGGGCTCCAGGCCGGATTACTCTGAACATATTGCGGGTTGTCTGCTCCCGGTAATGACTGGAATGTACGTGTCTGTGTGTCATATATGCAGAGGATACCTTTAATCGGGAAGAATAATTGAGAAAAGGCCAAAGGCGGCATCGGGACAAAAACGGATTTGTCCTTAACTGTGCTGACAACAAATCTGCCGTCAGGAGAGACCTGAGAAAACAATCCGAAGGTCTGTTCGGCGTCTTCTTTCCTGTAGTTATTCCACGTTATGATATCGCTGGTGGCGAGAAGTATTTGTTCGGCAACACCTGTAATAACGTATGAACCCTTGCTGTTTGCATAATCCACGTCCATCCCTAAGACTTTGCCGTCGGTGGAAAAAGAGTGACAGTTTCCGCATACGGGCAAATTCTCAAGAATGACTGGTGGCTGCTTTGGCGATGAGATAGCGCCAAAACGCCATCGGATGCGCGAGGGATCCTTGACGGCATCTATAAAGGGCAGGTTCACTTCCCGATAGAACAATGGTGCTCCGACAGAATCCTCGGATGTTTTGATTGAGATTTGTCCTTGCGAGAGGATTTTTCCCCGGCTCCGGCGATTGACACCCAGGATGGTCAACAATGCCTGCTTTTCCATGCAGCGTTCTTTTATAGTTTCCCAATCTTCCGTTTTGGGCGTCCACTGGGATTCCTGAACGATGAAATTCATGCGACCCTGTTCATCCTGAAACTTGATTGTGATAAGCCATGTATCAGATGTGGAGTTGGCATCTTCCCAATGAAAAGCAGGGGGTGTGATTTCCGGTGGGAAAAGCGTTTCGTTAAGTGGATAGCGAATAGCCAGGCTGCTGTATTGGGCACCCAGCAACGCTGGGTTTTCGATACCCGCCGTTGGCGGGTCCCGATAAAGTGCTAATATATCTTCTATCTGAGGTCCGGGTGCATAGAGAGTAATTATTGTGACTGCGGCAATAGCCACTATAATCATACCTATAACGAGATATACGGATTGTTTCTGCATATATTTTTTACTATCCACCGAATATCAGTTGGCCTGTTCATGGCATGTGCTATATTATGTAAGTCAAGTAAAATTCATATTTTAGATATCGTAGATGCATAAATAAAGCTTAACTGCAAAACTAAGGTTTCTAAGTTATCTGCCTGAAGGCAGTTGAATTACTGAATATCTACCTGTCTATAAGGCAGTTATAGGTCTAATTGGCGTGTTATTCGCGTCCGATCAGCCACGGCTCAGTGGGTTCCGGGAGTGGCCCTGCTTTGGGGGTAGCCATAGTAACAGGTATTTGCCCGGATATTTTTCGAGGGCCTCGAACAACACTGCCAAGTTTTTCTTTTTTTACAACAACAGGCTCCAGTATTAATTCGGGTACGCTGTAGGTCCACAGGCAGGAGTCGTAGTAAGTCGGGTCTTTCTGCGGTAGCAGCAGGGGATTATAAACCTTGCCTTGCCGGTCAACATAGCTAAGATAGGTTCGTGTAAATACCCCGCTCTGTCTTTTACTGCTGAAAGCTATCCACCTTCCGTTGCTTGAGAAGCTATGCCATGATTCGCTTTTGTCACTGTTTATTTCAAGCCGGCGGTATTCATACTTGCCGATTCGCTGTGCGGCTTCGAGGTCTATCATGTACAGGTCGCTGCTTTCCTGGTAAACAGGGAAACAGCCATAGTTGCACATACAGAACAGCAGCCAGCGTCCATCGGGACTGATTCGCGGCAGGAGAATACTCAGACCTGTATCCTGAGCGGAAAGTACGGTTTCCAGCTCACCCCATGTGTCGCTGTCAACGTCATAACTTATTCGGACCAGGTCGTACTTGATTTCGTTAAAGTTGCCGGGAATTATATTACGATCCGACCATGTTAACGGTGCACTGCAGAAATACAAATAACGACCGTCAGCCGACCAGGCGGGATAGGTTTCGAGACGGTCCTTTTTAGAAATCTGAGGTGAAGTTTTTATCGTTTTAGAGTCAACGATATAGTAAGCGAGCAGAGAATCAAGGTCAATCACATCTCGAACCTCACTTGCAGCCGTATGGAAGAACTGATGCACTTTGTTGATGGAATATGCCGCGACCCGGCCGGATGGATGCCACGAGGTATAACCGAATTTTGTACCAATCTTGTTGACATCGCCATCTTCGATAAGCAATACGGAGCTGCCATATACCGCACTGCGAATACCAATAAACATTTTGTCCGTCCGATTGTTGCAAAATGTGTGACAGTTCAGGCAGCCGCCTTTGAAATAATCGTTATCCAGTATGAGTGATTCGTCGAATAGATGCAAATCTCGCTGATAAATACCCATCTTTCTCCAAAAACCATGGCCTGGATGGATTCTTCTATATACCAGGAAATCATCTATGTTTTCATTGGCGATTTGATTGGTAATGGAGGAAAAACGGTTCCATTGTGCCGTGGCAGCCGGTGGATTTACTGTTTTTACAAAGACATCAAAATTCAACTGTTCTCCACGGTTGGCGTTGAGCAGTTCGTGCCATCGGTTCTGGGGAATCATAATCTTCGGTGAACGGCTGAAGATTTGGATGGCTCTGCCTTTCTTAGAATGTATTTTAACGCAATACTGTGAGCCGCTTTCTTCCACCAAAAAATTCAAAGGTGCGATGTTTGGCGGAATGACGGTCTCACAATAGTCCGGGTGTATTTTGGGAGGGCGGTCAATAGAGCTATACTGGTCAATGTTCCTTTCAGCCAATAAAAAAAGTCCTGTTCCTGTGGAGTTGTGAAGGGCGTAAATCCCTACTCCGGCGGATAATATTACAAGTGTTAATAGTATGAACGAATATCGGTAATGTTTGCTCATTGCTCCGTTCCCTGACGTCTATAAACGTAGTAAAATAAATAGCTGTTCCAGTAATCTTTTAGCAATTTATTGTAGGCGGCCTGTTTGTTTTTTCCATAGTCGTTCAAGACCTGATTAAAACCTTCAAAACGCTGACG
Organism: uncultured Pirellulales bacterium; assembly: GCA_964537355.1. GTDB lineage: Bacteria > Planctomycetota > Phycisphaerae > Sedimentisphaerales > Anaerobacaceae > NIOZ-UU13. The sequence continues at coordinate 8,433 of CAZIAN010000029.1, forward strand.
TGATTCGGCGCTTATCTGGCGACCGTGCAGATTAACTGGTTTTCTGACGCTGAAAACATATATTAACATTGCCTCTTCATATAATCGGGGGAACTGAAAAAAGCCAAAATCATCTAATCGGCCAAGGTTCTGCACAAATTTATCCAGCCGGCCGTTCAGCAGGTACCAGCTCATCAGGTATTCGAAGGCCATACGGTTTTGCCTGTTTTTTTCCAAAAGTTGCAATAAAGCAGCCTCAATATTATTTAAGGCGGTAAATCCGTAATCTTTCTCCATAGAGACCGAACGTAAACGCTGAATCTCTTTGTCCTCGGACAGGTCCGGATCTGATTTCAAATGCTCCAGATAATTATTGGCCCAGTCATCGTAAAACAATGTTTTACTAAGCGCTCCGAGATAAATCCGTGCGGAATCATAATTGGCCTTGGCCATGTTTATTAAAGCCAGCTCTTTTAGAATTGAGGGTCGTTCTCCGAGTCCTTCCAGAGATTCTGTCAGAGCATTTTCGGCCATATTCAAAAGGCCTATGTCGAGATAGATACCGGATTTCTTGCAGGAGGCATGTTCGTATTTTTTAGTGCTCAGAAAAAGAGTGTGAGGGTTCTGTGGCCAGGAGAACATGTCATAGCTGAGTCGGCCGGTATGGTACAAAGCTCTATTGACTGCATTAACTACAAAATAGTTGTCCGGATAGCATTGAGCAGCACTGAGCAGTTGCGGCCACATTTTCTGGCGGGCATAAAAATCAGTTACAAATACAGTTTTTTTCTCTTTATTATATGAAAAGAATACGGCGATAGAGGCAATGGCTAACAGAAGCAATGATTCGATAATCCATTTCAGCACAGGCGAGTTGATGTTGAATTTCATTTTTGTTAACAACGTATTGAGACGATTTATTATTTTTGAATTTTGTATTATTTGCCAAAATCCCGAGGCTAACATAGTCAAAGGAAGGAGCAAATAAAGTATGAAGATTATAGCTATCAACTTTCTGCGATTATCAAAAGACAAAATTTTCCAGGATAAAGGTGATAAATCGCTGTAGGCATCGATAATACTTACGCCGAATATAAGAATCCCCTCAACGTATGGAATCACCACGGCTGATAAGAGGTATAAAAGCCCCAACAAGCATTGGCGCCTGAAAAATAATTCGTACATCGCACAGAGTACCGCAAAGAGCAAATATGCTCCTGCGGCTATCGTGTACAGAATGACGGACAAAACCAGAACAACAATCAGACGAACGGTGTTCGACGTCACGGATTGTATAATCCTTAAGTATAAACATACGAAAATCAGCGTTACTAAAAATGCCATTGTGGTAATGAGGTGAAATGTATATTGAGTATAAGTAATGAGCAAAAGAATGGGCCCGACGAAACGGAGCAGGCGAAGATGAGGTAAGTTTACGGCTTTTAAGATGTAGCCGAAACATACGGACATCAACCATGCTTGTATCGTTACTACGAGCGCTCCGGCCCAGCCAATATAAAACAACTGAGAAAGGAACGCTCCGGTGTATTCGACAAGTCCGCCCGGATGTGATAAGTACCCGCGAAAGAATGCCCAGCCTTTGTAAAAGACAGGGAAATTTGTAATAACCTCGGTATAATTATAAATCAGGCGCAAATCGACAACGAACCAGAGATACAGACAGAACAGAACAAAAAAGATAAGACTTCGGCTTGTTCTGCCGATATCCTGACTCAATAATTTCCGAAGTGAACCTGGCATTACTTCTATCTCAAAAAAATCTTTCGAAAATATGTCAAACGTTCCCAACAGGGAGCATTCGAGAAGGAAACCGTTGCTATGTATTTTATACGGCATAATGAACAAGAATATTTAAAGAAATTATACCGTATCCGGTTTGAAAAGCACCTGCTTTTTATGGATTCGGTTCTTCAGAGTGCCGATAAAAAATAATAAAAAAAGTACAAAATCGTAACAAAACAGTAACATATAGTTGTCATAATTGCTCCTGTTAATGAAACCGTTTTTTTGTTAATCTATTTGAAAGGAGCACAATTATGGAAAAGTGGAAGAACATCACAATCATTTTCCTGGTAGTGGTTGGGACTCTTGGCACAGTTACTTTTGCCAAGTCTTCGAGTACACTGCTGCAGGAAGGGCTGTACGCCGAGGAGGTCGATGGCGACATCGATGCGGCCATCAAAATCTATGAGCAGTTAATCGCCGAGAGTTCGGCCCAGAGGTCTCAGATCGCCCAGGGCATGTATCGTTTGGGTATGTGCTATCTTAAGAAGCAGAATGAGCCGCAGGCCAAGGAGATTTTTGGAAAGTTAGTCGCCAACTACAGTGACCAGACCAAAATCGTCAGCAAGGTCAAGCCTCTTCTGGAAGAGCTGGGCAATGCCGACCCGGCGGCCCTGATGCCGCCTGAGACCTTAGTCTACATTGAAACCGGCAGCCCGGGCAGGCAGATCGAAACTATTCTGAACATGCTCAAGGGAACTCCGTTTGAAAATCCTCTTGCAGTTCTCGGTGGCGGTAAATCCGGGAAGTCACCCGGAGACATATTGGGTGCCCTTATGAATCCCGCGATGATGGCTGAATTCAAGAAGATACGGGGTATGGGGATAGGTGTTACCGGCGTTGCTCAAAATAATCCGCCTATGGTAGCAGTTTTATTTCCCGGAAAGAGCGATGCTCTGCGGGGTTTAATCTTAGCGGCATTGGGTATGGTTGGAACGCCGGGCGAGCCTATCGAAGGTATGCAAACAGTGAATATTTCTGGTATGGCAGGCGCCGCTTACGATGATAATATAGTAATCATTGCCCAGCCAGCCGACCAATTGGCCTGGAGCGTAAAGCAATACAAGGGTGTTACCAGTAAACCGACCCTTGCATCGACTAACAAATCCTTTGTAAAGATCAGCAAAAAAGCACGTCAGGAAAATGCTCTGACACTCTGGGCGAACGTCGATGAGGTATATGCAGGTCTTTCAAAAATGATTCCGCAGGAACATATGCCCCAGCATATCCGTATGGCTGACGGCATTGCCGATTTTAAGAATATCGACGATTTGATTGTCTTTTTCAACATTCAGGAAAACGGAATCGCTTTTGAACAAAACATAGCTTTTAAGGATGGGCACAATTGCATTGCATACAATATGATTCGTACCCCGAATCTCAGCAGGGCCGGCTTCGAGGCCGTTCCATCCGAGGCTGTTGGTCTGGTCAGTATCGCTCTTGGTGAGGCCCGAAGCGCACAGAGCCTGGCTGTAAGTAAAAGTATTGAAAATTTTACAGGCCTTGATATCGGCAGGGAAATTTTTGCCAATATTGAACAGATAAACCTGTTTGTCTTGCCACCGGATAGCTCATCAAGCGGAAGTAATATAGGAGCACTCCCAATAGTGGCCAATCTTGGACTGGCAGTAACCAGCCGCAATCCACAGCAGACTCGCGAGATTCTGACTCAATTATTGAAGGTGGCCAATTTGGTAACCGGCCAAACCGACGTCGGGCAGCTTGAGCAGGGTACCGGCAAGTACCAAATTGGACTTGTTAACAATCAGAAACTCTACTGTTATATGAACCAGATGAATAAGACGACCGTTCTGTCGTTAAACCCGGATGTTGTTGAGACTTCGGTTTCGGCAATCAGGAGACGCAGATCGGTTTGTACTGCCGGGCCCTTAAACGAGGCGGTAAGCAAATTGTCGCCATCTACCAGCAAACTGATGTTGATTAACGTTGGCGGAGGGATACGAGTTGCCGATGCTTATCTAACAGCGACATACAATAATCCGCAAAATCCGGCGCATAAGACATTAGCCCAATTGGCTCTGGCCTGTGATAAAACAAGCATCCAGTTAGGCACCGATGAACGGATTAACAACTTTAATGTGCGTTTGAGTATAGACCAGCTTCCGCCGCTGGATAACTTATTCCCAGTGCTAATGCAGCTATCTCAGACTGATCCCACAGCAAAGGCTATGGCGACAAAACCCCAGCCGCGTGAGGGAGCTACGGTTGGCTTAGAATCTGTGTCAAAACTGAAGTGGAGGCCGGGAGTTAATGCCAAATCACATAAAATTTATTTTGGTACCCAGGCCGGCCAGCTTCCGCTATTAGCTGAAGTGAAAAGTTCAAGTCATGACGAATTACCGGAGCTGGAAGAGGGTTCTAAGTATTACTGGCGTGTTGATGAAGTTTGGGCGGATGGTACGGTTATAACCGGGGATGTTTGGAGTTTTACTACTGGTTCTCTGGTAGCCTTGTGGAAACTGGATGAGGCCGGTGGTAACATTGCAAAAGATTCCGCCGGCGGTAATAATGGAACGCTTGTTGGCGATCCTCAGTGGCAGCCGTCCGCAGGTAAAATAGGCGGGGCGCTGGAGTTCGACGGCGATGGTGACTTTGTGAAGATTGGCGACGAATCAGATTTTGATTTGACTGATCAAATTACCATTTCCGCCTGGATAAAGGTCAACCAGTTCGATAAAGAATGGCAGGCAGTCATAGCCAAGGGTGATAGTGCCTGGAGAATACAGCGCAACCAGAGTGATGACAATCTGGAATTTGCCTGCACCGGTCTGAAAATTCCGAGCGGTGCTCCCTGGGGTAATTTATATGGAAAAAGAAGCGTAAATGATGGACAATGGCACCATATTGCCGCTATATATGATGGAAGTAAAATGTATATTATCATAGATGGTAATGAGGACAGTTCGCAGCCGGCATCGGGCAGAATAAACACGAATAATGAGCCGGTCTATATCGGTGAAAATTCGGAAAATACAGGACGTTGCTGGAACGGCTTGATAGACGATGTTCGCGTTTACAACTATGCTCTTACGAAAGAAGAGGTAACAGCACTTTCCAGTCAGTAAAAGGTAACAATAACAGCAAGTGAAAACAATTGGTAATGTCAGTACGGGTAATCAACTGCGGTGGGTGGTATTATTGCTTGCGATAGCGATAATACTGCCCACTGTCTGTTTGCTTTGGTTTATGAGCCAGGCGGTCAGAAACGAGCGTCTGGCGGTCAGGCAGAAACTGACTGCGGTTTACCAGCAACGCCTGGAGATATTAAGTAAAAGAATTGATGATCTCTGGTCGGCAAGAATTCGCGTTATCGAAGATGAAACAGCGGTGCAGCGACAGCCTATTGAGATGTTTGATAGGCTTACAAGCCGAGATAGTCGGACAAATGAACCGAATATATGTAATGCCGTCATTATCTATGACCGTATGGGAAAGTTGGTTTATCCGGTTACGGGAGGTGACGACTTTCCGGGTGAATTTTCGGAGGAATTTAATCTTGCATGGAATGCGGAATTCACAGATGAAAATTTTACCCGTGCCATACAGTTATATGAACAATTCGTCGATTCGGCGGATGATGGCTATTATCTACGTTACAGTGCTTTATTAGGTCAAATTCGCTGCCTTAGAAAGTCAGGACAATTTGATCAGGCTGTCACTCTTTGCAGGGAGATGGCTTATGGCCGAATACCCGAAAATGTGAGTGTATCTTCTATAGCACTGATTGCTCGAGCGAGAATCCTGCTTGTTAATCTAAAGAGTCTAACCCAGGAGGGTATAGGACGCTCGGATTTGGAAAATCTGATTGGTTCTGCTATAAATTATACTCCAGGCAGCGGCTCCGGTTTTTTGCTAATGCCTTCGGGAACAAGGATTTTTCTTCTGCGTAAAGCACTTGAAATTATAGAAAAGACCGAATGGGCTCAAGAGTTGAATGCCCAGGTTCTAAGGGCAAAAGAATTGTTATCAGCCGAAGAATTATCTGCCGCAGCGATTGAGAGATATGATACAGGGACAGTATCGGAACCTTATTCTGAAAAAGATGCAAACGATTTAGTATCGATACTAAGTGCAACGCTGGAAATGATTGGAGGAGTTGAATTGACTGGCTTGACCGAGCAAGTAAGCGAGGAAGCGAAACAACAAATATCTAAAGTGTTAGATGCCTATCAGGCCCGGAAAGTGGGTGCTGGGCCGTTTAGCCGGCCTGCATTTGTCACGTTTGAGTCCTGGTCAGAAGATAGCTTGCGCAGGCTGGAGTTGCCGGAAGATACCTTCGGAATTTATCACAATTCAGGCGGTAAAACTTACTTACTATTGAAAAAGGCAAAAGAGTTCAGTTCGGATTTCGACTCATCTGGCGCCGACCTCGAAGAGCTTGGTATTTCCTATAGAATTTCAGACAGTTTCGGTACTTATGCCTGTGGTTTTCAAAATTCTGAAAAGGCGGCTTTCCTGACTGCACCTTTGGGCAAATATTTTCCGAGTTGGAACGTTGAGATTCATTTTAAGGATATTGATATCTTTGAAACAACCGCCAACGAGCAAAAAGTGGTATATCTCTGGACCGGCCTGTTGGCTATTGCCGTAATGTTTGCTGCCGGCTTGCTGGCCACTAAGGTTGTAGGAAAACAGATAAAGATAAACAAGCTAAAGAACGATTTCATTGCCACCGTTTCGCACGAATTGAAAACACCCCTGGCCTCTATGCGCGTCCTTGTAGATACACTGCTGGAAGGCAGCTATCGAGACCAGCAGCAAGTTACTGAATATCTGCAGCTTATTTCGAAGGAAAATGAAAGACTTACTGGATTGATAGATAATTTTCTTACCTTTTCGAGGATGGAGCGAAACAAGCAGGCATTTGCGATGTCCAGGACAAGTCCGGCTGCAATTGCCCGTGATGCTGCCGAGGCGGTTAAAACTAAATTCAGCATGGGTCGATGCAAGTTTGAAGTGAATATCCGTGAGGATTTACCGCAAGTTACGGCCGACCGTGATGCGATGGTAACGGTACTTATAAACCTGCTGGACAATGCATACAAATATTCTTATGATAACAAGCAGATTGAGCTTAGAGTTTCTCCTGAAGACTCTTTGGTTTGTTTTTATGTTTCTGATAAAGGTAAAGGTATGTCTCGCCGGTCCGTCAGGAAAATATTTAACAGGTTTTATCAGGCCGACAGCAGTCTTTCACGCCATGTCGAAGGCTGTGGGTTGGGACTAAGCATCGCAAAATTTATCGTAGATGCCCACAAAGGTACAATTTCTGTCGAGAGTAAACCTGACAAAGGGAGTACTTTCACCGTGAAATTACAGGCTTGTAGTTAAATCTTAACAGGGAAGGATTAATAAATGAGAAAGGTGCTGATTGTTGAAGACAACTCGGCTATGCTCCGGGGTCTTAAGGACAATTTCGAGTTAAAGGGCTATCACGTCAAGACTGCCCAGGATGGAGAGCAGGGCCTCAAAGCAGCACTGAGTGAAAATCCCGACTTGATTATACTTGATATTATGCTGCCGAAAGTCAATGGCTATGAAATATGCAGCGAAGTCCGTAAAAAGAATTACGATATGCCCATAATCATGCTAACTGCCAAGGACCAGGAATCCGACATTATACTTGGGTTAAATCTTGGCGCGGACGACTACGTGACCAAGCCGTTCAGTATAAAAGAATTAATGGCGCGGGCCGAAGCCTTTATGAGACGCAGAGGCGAGGAGGAACCTGATGTTTATGAATTCGACGGTTACCGGCTTGATACTGTCGCGGGAACTCTCACACGAAATGGTAAGGAGATTGAGCTTACACCCGGGGAATTCAAGATGCTGCATCTTTTCCTTAGAAGGATCGGATGCACTCTTACATCCGATGAGGTTCGTAATGCCGTATGGGGTTATTCACGCTTTATTACTTTGCAGGACATCGACCAGGCTGTCATTGCCCTGAGGAACAAGGTCGAACCGGACCCGAATAATCCGAAGTTTATTCACACTGTAGAACTTATTGGTTATAAATTTAAACCTCCGGAAACAAATGGAAACGATACTGATAATTGAAGATGATCCTGTAATGCTGCGGGGCTTGAAGGATAACTTCGAGTTCAAGGGATATGGTGTACTTACTGCCGCCGATGGTGAAGAAGGATTAAATGCTGCTCTTAATAAGAAGCCTGACTTAATTCTTCTTGATATTATGCTGCCGAAGATAAACGGCTATGAGATATGCAGGCTGATACGTAAGGAAAATCTTACTATGCCGATTATAATGCTGACCGCCAAGGGTGAGGAGTCGGATATAATATTAGGTTTGAATCTCGGGGCAGATGATTATGTTACAAAGCCTTTCAGTATAAAAGAGCTTATTGCCCGTGTGGAGGCGTTTCTTAGACGAAGCAGGCAAACTGAACAGGATATTTACGAGTTTGGAGACTACCGGCTTGATATTCCCGCCAGAAAGCTTACCGGTAAAGAGGGTGAAATTAAGCTTTCACCTAAAGAGTTCGGATTATTGGAATATTTTGTCAAGAAGCCTGGCCGGGCGCTTACCCGTGATGATATACTGAATATGGTTTGGGGTTATGACAACTTCATCGGGTCTCGCAGCATCGACCGTTTTGTTACTACATTGCGCAATAAAATCGAACCCGACCCCCACAATCCGATTTTTATTCATACTATCAGGGAAATCGGTTATAAATTTGAACCGCCCGAGGAGAAGTGATTGAGCTATTCATTCGGTGACCGATTGGGCTAAAATTCAATCAGAGTCAAGGGTGTTTATTTTTCTGTTGCTTTAATTGCGTCCGAGAGTTTGAGAGTGCCTTCGTATAAACTTCGCCCGATTATTGCCGCCTCGGCGCCGATTTCAACGAGTTTAGGAATGTCACCAACCTCTTTTACACCTCCCGAAGCGACTATGGGCATATCTACTGTTTCGATAAGTGCTTTTGTTCTTTCGAGATTCGGGCCCGTCATCATACCGTCTTTGGAGATGTCTGTATATATAATCGCTGCTAAAGGTAATTTTGCGGCTTCGATGGCGAATTCCAATAAGTTATGGGGACTGTCCTGGGTCCAGCCATGAGTAGAGACTTGAGAGCCATGGGCATCGAGTCCGAGTACAATTTTTCCGCTGAATTTCTCAGCCATTTTGCTGAACCATTCGAAGTCACTTACCGCTTTGGTGCCGATTATTACCCTTTCAAGGCCCATATCGAGCAGTTGTTGTATCGAGGCTTCGTCACGCAGTCCGCCTCCGACTTCGATTTTGAACAGACCTAAAGCTGCTATCGCTGATATAGTGTCGGTATTGGCCGGCCTGCCGAGTTTGGCGCCGTCCAAATCCACAATGTGCAGCCATTTTGCCCCGGCCAAGCTGAATTCTCGGGCCTGCTTTACAGGGTCGTCCTCATAGTTGATTTGGTGGTCATACTGACCCTGTATAAGTCTGACACATTTGCCGTCTCTTAGGTCAATTGCTGGTATAATATACATTTCAAGCCCTTAAAATCTTTGTTATCTGATAGCAACAGTATGCGATAAAATTTCCTGTTCAATCAGTGTTATCACCGATGAGCGGACGAGTCTTATCTATTCTGAAATATACCAAATGTTTATGTGTTTCTTCCGGACTGTAGGTTTTTGAATGCTGTTTTTTAAGCTCAATAATACGTTCGGGATCTTTTTCTTCACCGATTTTCGTCAGGTATAATCTGGTGCCCTTATATCCCTGGCCCTGCTCGATAAACATATAAGCTGCTTTGGGATTGGATTGAACATTTGCATAGCTTAGCCGTTCTAACATGCTGAACGCGATTTTCTTTTCGTCGATGATATAAGGCCGGGAGTAGATAGCAATATCGACATTGCCGTCCACATTGCTTGTCGCTAAAACTCCTGTACCTTTGGCATCTTGAAAATATTCAGACAGATTCATGATTTTCTCCTTTGTGATTTTATGTCCTTTAAGGCTTTTTTAACTTCGATATGTTTAAACTCAAAACCTGCTTCAAGCAATCTTTTCGGCAGGACCCTTTGTCCGGATAGAAGTACCTCGTCGGCCATTTCACCTAAAGCCAGCCGCATAATGAATCCCGGGAAAAACAGCCATGAGGGTCTTCTTATGACCCATCCCAATTTTCTACAGAACCTTTTCATTGTTATCGGTTTTGGTGCTGTGAGGTTAAAAACGCCCTTAAGATTTTCATTTTCCATCAGAAATTTTATTGCAGCGACTTCGTCATCCAGACTTATCCACGAAAACCATTGCCTGCCATTGCCTATGTGGCCGCCGAGAAAAAACCTGAACGGCTGCATTATTCTTGGAAGGGCTCCGCCCCCATTACCCAGAACCACGCCGGTACGAACGATTGCACATCTGACACCCAGTGACTCTATTTGGCCTGCGATTATTTCAGAATTGCGGCATACATCAGCCAGAAATCCCTTGCCGGCGGTGGAATTCTCATCCAGCCTTTCAATGCCGCGAGAGCCGTAATAGCCGATAGCTGAAGCCTGAATTACCGCCTTTGGTTTTTTGTTTGTTTGCTTTACAGCATCGAGTACTGCTCTGGAACTATCCAGTCTGCTGTGAAGTATGCCGGCCTTTTTTGCCTTGTTCCACCGGCCCGATGCAACGTTATCGCCTGCCAGATTGATTATGGCCAAGGCTCCATCCGCCTGTTGAATCCAGCTTCCGGTCGTTCTTCCATCCCATTCGACGATGCTGGCCCAGTCTCCTACCGATTTGGCGGCTCTGTTTGAATCACGTGACAGAGCGATGACCTCGTAATCTTTATGCAGCTCTCTGCACAAAGCCCTTCCTATAAAGCCTGTAGCCCCTGTTATCACGACTCGCATAGTGTACCTTTATGATTTATCTTAAGAGACTGGATTTTATTGACATAAGCTTCGATGTCAAACTTTCTTTTCAGTCCTGCTGCGTTCATATAACGGATTTTACCAAAAACGTTCCTTTCCGCCCATGCCCTGTCGTGTTTTCCAAAACACCAGGCAACTCCTGCGAAGGCGTTTGGGTCTCTTCCGTCGAGCTCGTATTTGTTATTAAGATACAAAGCTATTTTGAATCCGGCCCGAGGGTTTTTACTCCATTCGAGGATTTTTTTGCCCCAGTACATTCTCATGTAACCGTGCATTTTACCCGTGATTACCATTTCTTTTTGTGCGGCGTTCCAGTATGGATCGTGGGTTTGGGCTTTCTCGAACTGTTCAAGCGAATATAGATACTCTCTTTTGTCTCGGCTGTGGAAATTAAGAGTCCTCACGGCCCATGGCGGTAAACAATTAAAAGTATCATAACTGTCATTAAAGAAAACGAAGTTGTGACTGAGTTCTCTGCGGACAATAAGCTCCTCCAGATACGCGTCTTTACCACCGCTGGCAGTTTCAAGGACTTTCAGCGCAATATACAATGAGGAAATCTGCCCGAAATGCAGATAGGGACTCATATTTGATACACAATTTTCATTCGGGTCGTTGCGAAGCCTGGAAAAGTTATCGAGTTTATTTCTTAAAAAGTTATCTAAAAGGCCTTTGGCTTGCCTTGAACCTCCGCCGAAGCTTTCAACTTTACCGACACTCCGGTCTATATCGAGTTTTGAGGCGGCTTTATCTATATCATCGATATTGAAGGTGGCGAACTTAAAATTCAGAGAATCCAGTTTTGGTTTTTTGTGTTTAAGAGGGACAAGGTAATAATCGAGCTTCTTTGTTATTCTCGGCCGAAACGTACCTGCTGAGAAGTTCTCTTTGGATGAAGCTTCTTCAACGGGAACAATTAAATTCGTTTCAACTTCATACAAAGGGCAGGGAATATTTCTTGCTGCATTCTTTCGCCATTTTCTCTGGATTCCTAACTGGCCGCCATCTACAACAACCAGAGAGGCATCTTTTGCTAATTTTATTGTGCTCGAATCAGGGGACTCATGACGGATTACCAGTTGAATACCCTTTGACCGGAGGTTTTGTTTGACCTCCCTGAGGCCTTCCAGCATAAAGTAGTAATGACGCAGATTGCCTTCGGGCCAGTTGTCGGATATGCCGAATGCTACCACTACAGGCTTTTTCAGTTCATTTGCTCTGCGGATTGAGTATTCAAGGGCGTGGTTATATTCGGTTCTCTGTGCTGCCTGCATCCAGTACAATACATATTTCCCATTGCACAGGACTTTATTATTAAGCGATTTTATTCTTTCCGGCTGAATCATTATTAAATATGTTTCCGATAAAACTCGTCAAGTCAGATTCCCGCATGAAAATATGACTAAGACTGTTCAGCAGCGGGCTTACATATAGATATGCTAACTGATATATAAAGGCAACTAAAAATAAGAAAATGCAATTATCAGGAAAATCAAATTGCTTTGACAAAATCCTACATTAGATTATATTTGCAAATAATTTTAGAATAAAAACTTTCTTAAAATTGGAGGTCGAATTATGAGTGGGACAAAGTTTTTAGCAAGTGCTCTTCCAGTAAAGTCCATCCAGCGAATCATTTTGGCGATTTTTGTAATATTTTTAGTAACATTGGGCTCCTGTGCTTTGGATAACAATTTATCCTCGCCTCGAAGCGGAAAAATACCCGTTATTTTCGATACGGATATATGTGATGATATCGATGATACGTGGGCGCTGTCGCTACTCCTCCAATCGACTGAGTTCGACGTCAAATTGATTACGACCGAGGTTGGTAACACATCATCGAAAGCAAAAACTGTGGCTAAGTTCCTGGAGACCGTCGGTAGAACAGATATTCCTATAGGTATCGGGCTGCAACAGCATAAAGGCAGCCACAGACAGGATGCGTGGGCAAAAGATTATAAACTCTCATCATATCCCGGCAAAATCTATGAAGATGGTGTACAGGCTTTGGTTGATACGATAATGAAATCTCGCAAAGCCATAAAAGTAGTTGCCGTGGGTCCTTTACCTAATATTGCGGCCGCACTTGAACGCGAGCCGAAGATAGCTGAGAAAGCGGAATTTGTAGGAATGCATGGCAGTGTTTACCGTGGATACGGTAACAGCTCGGAACCGAGCGCCGAATATAACGTCAAGGCTTTCGTTAAAGAGGCGCAAAAGGTCTTTACCGCAGGCTGGAATATGACAATTACCCCTCTGGATACTTGCGGTTTGGTACAGCTTAAAGGCCAGAAATATCAAAAAGTCCTGAACAGGAACAGCCCTTTGACGCGGGCCTTGATTGAAAACTATCGTGCATGGTACAAACAGGGAATACTGAACGAGAATAAGGACATAAGCGAGTCGGAGTTGACAAAAAGAGTCGATAAAAAACTCAATTCGAGCAGCTCAACACTTTTCGATACGGTGGCTATTTATTTAGCGATGTCAACCGACTTGGTTAAGATGGAAAAACTTCCGATCAAGGTTACCGACGATGGATACACAAGAATAGATGAAAACGCCAAAGTGATTAATTGTGCTACTGAATGGAAGGATTTGAGCGCTTTCGAGGATTTCCTGGTTGGCAGATTAACTAAGTAAAAAATATTTAGAGTGCCTAACAAAATGAATCGTAGCACCGAAAACGAGCACTTTCGTCTCGGCACCGAAGGCGAAGCAGGCCATCCGTTGATGGTCGATGCAGCCTGACGCCGTCCAGAGGCGAAATAAGCCGTTTGAATGCAGAGTCATTTTGTTAGGTGCTCTTAGTATGAGGGCATACGATTAAGAAAGGCAAACCAAAAATTGTCGTCGTTGGCAGTTCTAATATGGACTTGGTGGTAAAATCTCCGAGGATACCTGCCGTGGGGGAGACTATTTTGGGCGGAGATTTCATAATGACCCCCGGCGGTAAAGGTGCAAACCAGGCGGTGGCCGCTGCGAAATTGGAGGCCGAGGTTTATTTTATAGCCAGGTTGGGTGATGATATTTTCGCAGAGCAGTCTTTGAGCAATTTCAAAAAAGAGGCGGTAAGCACGAAATATGTTACCCAAACCAAAGAAGCTCCCTCCGGAGTGGCTCTGATTACCGTTGATGATATGGGTAATAATGTAATTGTAGTAGCTCCGGGAGCGAACCAAATACTGTCCCCCGATGATGTTAAAAGGGCCGAATCTGATATTGCTTCATCGGGAGCAGTGATTGCCCAACTCGAAATTCCGTTGGAGACGGTCGAATTTGCTGCTCAGTTGGCAAATAATTG
>CAZIAN010000030.1:0-22351 GCA_964537355.1 uncultured Pirellulales bacterium
CATGGGCGACAGGGCCTGTCTCGACACCTGTACGCAGATGGCTTTGGGTGAAGGAATGCTCGTCGGGAATACGGCTTGCGGCTTCTTCCTGATACATTCCGAATCCATAGACAATCCGTACGTGGCATCCCGCCCGTTCCGTGTCAATGCCGGAGCCGTACACGCATACACCATGACGCCGGGCGGTACGACAAAATATCTGGCCGACTTAAAGGCCGGCGACGAAGTCCTGATCGTGAATTTCCAAGGCAAAAGCCAGATCGCTTATCTCGGCAGAAACAAAATCGAAAAAAGACCTGTCATGCTCATCGAGGCCGACGCAGAAGGCCAGCCCATAAGCCTGGTCCTGCAAAACGCCGAGACGATTCGGCTCGTCAGCCCAGACGGCAAAGCGGTTTCGGTTACAGCTTTAAAGAGGGGCGATAAAGTGCTGTGCCATATCGAAAAAGCCGGCAGGCACTTCGGCATGCAGGTTGATGAAACTCTGATTGAAAGGTAGAGTAATGATTTGGTATGAAGATGTATTCAGTATTCTCCTGGCAACTTTTCTGGGGGCGGCAATAGGTCTCGAGAGAGAACTTAGCGGCAAGTCCGCAGGTCTCAGGACAAATCTGTTGATATGCCTTGGCGCAGCCATTTTTACCATAATCTCAAAACGAATGACTGTCGGCGATGGTTCCACCACAAGGATAGCTGCTCAGATTGTTACAGGCGTCGGCTTTTTAGGTGCCGGTGCACTCATCCAGGACAGACGCGGCGTACACGGCCTGACAACAGCAGCAACCATCTGGCTCGTTGCAAGCATCGGGATGGCATGTGGGGCGGGCTTTAAAGAACTGGCGGTCATATCGACTCTTATTACAATTATTGTCCTTGCCGGCCTCGCAAAGCTGGCAAAACCGTTGGAACGGTATGCTACAAAACACAAAACCAGACATTCTCTTTACGATGAGGATTTTACTGAAAAAGATCGCCGAGAAGCCGAGGAATAAACCTCATCATACTTTCAATTTTCAGGTGTATAACCCAGTTTTCCCCAGGCTACTTTCTGTACTTTATGTAAATCTTCATTACCAGGTTGTCGGGACGCGTCCACTGAGAGACGCAGACTACCCTGCCACACATCGTAATCCGCTTCTGTAACCGTAAAGGTGCGAGAATCGCTCCATTTGTAATAATCACTGTGCCCATCTGCAAAGGAAAGCGTAGTTCCCTGGCCATGGCGACGGGTGATTTGATCCCACCAGCGTGGCTCTGTATACCAAATTGTCCAACTGTTGGGACTTAGGCGTCCCTCGTCAATAAAAACAAGACGCTTCGAACCCTGTTTAATCGAACTCCTTTTTGTAAAGGTCATCCCATCAGACCAGGGATGACCAGAATAACCGTTCATCGCGTCCGTAATCGCATAGGTAACCACCTCACCTCGTATCCCGGTGGGACAACAGTAGGATTTCTCATTGGGGCAGTATTCATAAAGAGTACCTCCCCTGATGCCTGCGCGTTTTTGTTGTTCAGGTGCATCTTGATTGCTAATCCACTCCACCCAACCATCCGAAGTGGGATTTGCATACGGTATTTTATCATCGTTCTCATCGGCGTACATAATCCAGGCTAAGGTAAGCTGCTTTAGATTGCCCATGCAGGCAGCCCGTTTACCCTGTAAGCGGGCGCGGTTCAGTGCCGGCATTAATATCGCCATCAAAACAGCAATGATAGCGATAACTACCAGAAGTTCGATTAATGTAAAACCTCTTGAACCACCTGCTTTGCGACTGATAATTTTAACTTCGAAAGGCCTAAAAAGTTTTATTTCGTCCATAGTCCACCTTCTCCTTTTCCCGATTAAACTGCCGGTGAATTGATTAATAAAAATATTTTCCACAGCCTTAAACCAATAAAGTTACAAATTCCTGTATCATCTTATCGAAAAACCGCCGCTAATGCAAGGGATTTCCCTTGACGCAAAAGCGGTTAATCTGTTATAAATATAATTATAGGATTTAATATTTTTTTCTTTCACCAGGCTGATTTTACATAACTTTCAGCTAATTTAGATTAATATGCGAGCTGTACAGTGTCAAGTGAAAACTTTGTATCTCGCAGCGAAAATTGATATATTTCAGTAAATAACTCATAGTCGGCTTTGAGAAGGAAGGAGGTGGTTGTTAATCCCTCTTACAAGCAATCGAAATTTATCAATCCTCTTATATACTCTACTATTACAATCAGTGTTTTGGTGTGTGGTTAAAGCATAATTAAGCATTATTTTAATCTTTTTAAGGAGGATTATTATGTGTAAGAAACTGTTTTATTGTATTTCTCTCGTTTTGGTTCTGAGCATAGCCGGCAATGCCGTGGCTCAGCTCGACCCGGCTTCCATTACCGATGGTAATGTGTACCTGTTTGAGAATGTCGGTACCGATGTACCAGATGATTCAGCCAATAGCAATACGGCCAATCTCATCGGAAGCCCACAAGTCGTTGATGGCCTCAAAGGCAAGGCGTTACAGTTCAACGGAGTCGATGACGGCGTTCATATCCCGGATGCAGCTACGGTCAACCTTAGTACTCAACAGAATCGTACGGTGGTTGCAATTTTCAAATGTGACGATGTCGACAAACCGGAGAAACAGGTTGTGTATGACGAAGGCGGCACAACCCGCGGGCTTACCATATACGTCCATGAAGGTCTGGTCTATGTCGGAGGATGGAACTTGAGCGATTATACACCGGAATGGACGGGTACATTTATCTCTGCGCCGGTTAGTTCCAACGCATGGTACGCTGTTGCTATGGTCTTACGAGACGGTGGCGCAGGCCAGGAAGACGACAAGTTTGAAATGTGGTTGGACGGAGAGCTGGTCGGTACGGGGCCCGGCGGTGAATTGAGAAGCCGCTCGAATGACTGCGGTATCGGGTATCACAATTCACAAGTGAAATTTCATGACGGTAATGTTTCGGCCACCGGCAGTTACTTCGAGGGCACAGTTGACGAGTTATGGATTCTCGGAACTGCACTCACACAAATTGAGTTGGGTGCTTTTGTGGGTAAGGTATGGCCTTATACTTCCAGCCCATCGCCAGCCGATGCGGCTTTGGTTGAGGACACATGGGTGAACCTTGCCTGGAGACCGGGAGGTCTTGCTGTCTCGCACGATGTATATTTCGGCGAGAATTTTGAAGATGTAAACAATGGCGCCGAAAGTACCTTACAGGGTAATCAGACCACAACTGAATTTATTGCTGGCTTTCCGGGATTTGCAGTGCCGGAGGGTCTTGTTCCGGGCACAACTTACTATTGGAGGATTGATGAAGTTAATGAAGCTGAGCCCAATAGTCCATGGAAGGGCGATGTCTGGAGCTTTACAGTTCCCCCAATGACAGCTTATAACCCTGACCCCGCTGATGGCGCCAAATTTATCGAAACGGGTGTGGAGCTTAGCTGGACGGGTGGTTTCGGTTCAAAAATACACCATGTGTACTTCGGTGACAATTTTGACGATGTAAATAGTGCTGCAGGAGCATTGCCAAATGCTGAAGCAACTTATACGCCTGCCGCTCTTGAGTTGGATAAGACTTACTACTGGCGAGTCGATGAGTTTGATGGTTCCCAAACCATAAAGGGCAACGTCTGGAGCTTCAAAACGATGCCCGATATACCTGTTACCGATCCCAACTTGATTTGCTGGTGGACGCTTGAGGAAGGCTCGGGTACTGTCGTTCTTGACTGGTCCGGCCATGGCAATCATGGCGATTTCATTGGTAATGCGAAGTGGGTTGAGGATGGGTATGACGGCGGGGCGTTAAACTTCGATGGAACCGGTGAGAGCGTAATATCCCGCTTTGCCGACGAGACATGGACGGCTTTTACAGTGGCCCTCTGGGCCAAAGCTGATGCCCTGTTCCAATCCAACAATAGCTCGATATGTGCCACAAATGACACCACCGGAGGCGGCTTCCAGATCTCTTTTAATGCCACAAACAGCTATCAATATCATGCCGGCGTTGACCAGGTCATGGGTTCAGCTTCGCTGAATTGGGTCCATCTTGCCGTAGCCTATGATGGTATTATCGCGACGGCCTACTACAACGGCGAATATGCCGGGACTTTTGCCCCGTCTGCAATCGACCTCGCAGTCAATAAGTTTGCGATAGGTGTCAATAGGGCCGAAGACAACTGGTTCGATGGTTCGGTTGACGAATTTCGTGTTTACAATCGTGCCCTGACGCAGGAAGAAGTTCAGCTTGCAATGCGAGGGAATCTTATGCTAGCCTGGAACTCCATTCCTGTCAATGGATCGGTACTAAACCTCAGGGATGCAGGCTTATTAAGCTGGTCACCCGGAGATAATGCCTCCGAGCACGATGTCTATTTCGGCACCGACAAAAATGCTGTGAGTAATGCAGATGCCTCCGATACCACCGGGGTATATCGAGGCAGACAGGGTAGTACAACTTTTAATACCACTGGGAATGTAGAGTGGGGTGGTGGACCATACTACTGGCGAATCGATGAGGTCAATACAGACGGCACTGTCAGCAAAGGCAAAATCTGGAGCTTTTCAATAGCCGACTTCATTGGAGTTGATGATTTTGAGAGCTACAATGATATTAATGAAGGTGAGCCAGGCAGTAACAGGATATATCTTGCCTGGGTGGATGGATTCGACAACCCGGCTATCAACGGCTCTGTCGTCGGTAACTTTGATCCTCCATTTGCCGAGCGAACCATCGTTCACAGTGGTTCCCAGTCGATGCCGTTTGCTTACGACAACGCTGTCGGAAAATCCGAGGCCACTTTGACATTGACATACCCGCGCGACTGGACAGAAAATGATGTCGGCACCCTGGTAATTTGGTATTATGGCAATGCGGCCAATGCTCCCGAAACTATGTATGTTATTCTAAACGGCACTGCCGGCGTCGATAATGATAATCCTGATGCAGCACTGGTTGAAGAATGGACCGAATGGAGAATCGACTTAGCACGCTTTGCCGACCAAGGTGTGAACCTTGCCAATGTCAATACGATTACTCTTGGCTTTGGTAACAGGTCTAATCCTGTGGCCGGTGGTACCGGTATGGTCTTCTTCGATGATATTCGTCTTTATCGACCGGCGCCGTAAGCGGCAATTTGCTATACAGTTGGAATAAAATTTGTGATTGAGACTATGCTGCTTCGTGAAACGGCCGCACAGGAAAATTTATTTGTTGAAAAAATGAATGTTTTGGTGTGTGGCCAAAGTTTTATTGTCCAAAATCTTTTAAGGAGGATTACTATGTTTAAAAAATTATTTTATTTTGCCTCTCTTGTTTTGGTGCTGAGCATGGCAGGCAATTCCTCAGCCGACCTGGTGGTTCACTGGAGGCTTGACGAGGGTTCCGGTACTACTGCTTACGACAGCTCCGGCAATGGTTATGATGGTGAATTCATTGGCGACCCACAGTGGGTAGATGGTCATGGCGGCGGAGGTGCACTTCAATTCGATGGCGACGATGATAACATATTGTATTCTCTTGAAGAAGCAACAGACTGGCCAGCCTTCAGTATAACATTCTGGGTAAAAGCGACTACTTTGGGACAAGACGTCTGGAGCAGCCCTTATAGCGGCCATTTTCCTAATTCCGCAGGTTTCCAGATTGATGTCGATGGTGGTGACCCTGGTATCTACCGGGTTAATCCCAGTGGATTGTTATTCGCCGCCGCCAGTCTGGACTGGGTCCATCTTGCGTTAATCGCTGAAGGCACTGCCGCAAAACTCTACTACAACGGCGAATTAGCCAACGAAGGAACCCTCAACGATTCGACCTTCAACCAATTTCGCTTAGGTCAGAATAGAAACGACAGCAACACTTTTGCCGGTACCGTTGATGAATTTCGAATGTATGACCATGCAATCTCAGAGGTCGAGCTTCAGATCGCTATGGAAGGTAAGATATTTCCTTATGCCTTTGGCCCCGAGCCTGCTGATGGCGCCATTTATACCGACACATGGGCGAGCCTTGCATGGAAACCGGGAGGTTTTGCGGCCTCACACGATATCTATATAGGTGATAATTTTGACGATGTCAACAATGGAGTTGAAAGTACGTTCTTATGTAATCAGGCCGGAACTGAATTGATTGTCGGCTTTCCAGGCATGCCTTATCCCGACGGCCTTGTGCCGGGGACGACTTACTACTGGCGTATCGATGAAGTCAATGACGCTGATCCGAACAGCCCGTGGAAGGGCGATGTCTGGAGCTTCTGGATTCAGCCTCAAAAGGCCTACAATCCCAGCCCAGCCGACGGCGGCAAATATGTGTTGACGGATGTGAGCCTCGACTGGGAGGCGGGGATTGGAGCAAGCTTCCACTATGTCTATTTCGGCGATAATTTCGACGATGTAAACAATGCCGAAGGCGGCCAGATGCTGACAGATCCAAGCTACAGCCCCGGCACGCTCGAATCCGGCAAGACCTACTATTGGCGTATCGATGAGTTTGCCGCAGGCGTTACGCATAAGGGGGATGTCTGGAGCTTCGCAACTGTATCCGATGTCCAGGTCACGAATCCGAATCTAACTCTCTGGTGGTCATTAGACGAAGCCGAAGGCAGAACCGCAGTGGACATGTCCGGGCACGGAAATCACGGCATTATCAATGGCGACGCCCAGTGGGTCGATGGTTTTCAGGGCACTGGGCTGATGTTCGGCGCCAATGACTATGCGGAAGCAGCCGGGTATCCGGGTATTACTGGCACGGCCGCCCGCACACTCTGCGCATGGATCAAAACCTCGGATAACAACCGCACGATTATGTCCTGGGGTCTGAATACGGTCGGTAATAAGTGGAGAATGCGTTCCGATGCTACAGGCGGCCTGCGGGTGGAAGTCAACGGCGGGTACCACTACGGTGTGACAAACATCGCCGACGGACAATGGCATCACGTGGCAGTTACGTTTGAAGATGACGGAACACCGGACGTGGTGGATACGCTGCTTTACGTGGACGGCCAACCCGAAGCCACCCTTGCTTCGCAGGAAACGGCGATCGATACCGACACCGGGGGAGCCGTAAGGATCGGCAAGTCTCCCTACCATACTTCCGGCTTCATCGGTGTAATGGACGACGCGCGGATCTATGACAAGGTGTTGACTCTCGAAGAGATCCAGCAGGTAATGCTTGGCAACACGAAGCTTGCCGGCACTCCCGTACCGAATCGCGATGCGGTTGTGGACATCCGCGATATAAGTTCACTGAGCTGGTCCGCAGGCGATACAGCATCCTCGCATGATGTGTACCTCGGTACTGACAGAGACGCTATAGCTGCCGCAACGAAAGACTCTCCCGAGTTCCAAGGCAATCAGGTCGGGACCAGTCTATCTCTGGCCGGGCTTGTGGAGTTGGGAGGTGGCGATTACTTCTGGCGGATCGACGAGATCGAGGGCGACGGGACCGTGCAAACCGGAATGATCTGGAAGTTCACGGTGCCGGACTACCTGCTCGTGGAGGACTTCGAGAGCTACAATGATATTAATGAAGGTGAACCCGGAAGTAACAGGATATATCTTACCTGGATAGATGGATTCGATAACCCGGCTGTAAACGGTTCTGTCGTCGGTAACTTTGACCCTCCATTTGCCGAGCAAACTATAGTTCACAGTGGCAATCAGTCGATGCCGATGGCCTACGACAACGCGGTCGGAAAATCCGAAGCGACTTTTACATTGACCTCTGGCCGAGACTGGACAAGTGAAGGCGTGAGTACCCTGGTAATCTGGTACATAGGCGATGCGGCCAATGCTCCCGAGACAATGTACGTTGCTCTCAATGGCACAGCCGTCGTCACTAATGATAATCCTGATGCAGCGATGGCAACTTCATGGACAGAATGGAGAATCGACCTGCAGGCGTTTGCCGATCAGGGTGTGAACCTCGCCAATGTAACTTCGATTACTCTTGGCTTTGGCAACAGGAGCAATCCGGTAGCAGGCGGTGCAGGCATGATGTACTTTGACGATATCCGACTTTATCCACCGGCACCTTAAATCGGAACCAACAATTAAAATTGAATAATTGACTTTGCAGATTTGTAAATTCGGGGCCTATACCGATTTGGTATAGGCCCTGCTCTTTTGGCCCAGCAGCAAAATTATTCCACAATAATTAGACTACATTCTCTATATGCCAAGTCAGAACTAAAGGTAGTTTAAGAAAGCATTTACAAACGGCCAGAATCCAACAGGTAAGTTTCATCTGAAGATGTCTGGTACTGTGACTTGACAAAAATATATTTTTTTTTGTTGACACAATTGTTAAAGAACACAAAAATTACATTTGTTGTGAATTCGTTGAACAGAGGATATATAAAATGCATACCAGAAAGATTTTATCAAGTTGGTGCTCGCCTATAGTCTCCATCGTCATACTGTGTGGGATCGTGCTGTTTACCCTTTGGAACACACAGGCCGCAGTTTTAGCACAGGTGCCGAAAGGAGAGCATGGAGCGGCAGAAATGGAATATCAGATCAGGCAGTTGAATCGGCTCCTGCCACCTGTGGATGTCAGCAAGGCTCCACCAGGTATCGATTCTGTTATTTGGCAGGCGTTCATCCCGCAGGACAATGCTCTTACGCCGGAGCGTGTATCATTAGGTCACAAACTCTACTTTGATAAACGCTTATCAGCCGACGGCACAGTCTCGTGTGCCACCTGCCATGACGTAACCCGTGGATTTACTGATCAGCTCACAGTCTCGGAAGGTATCAAGGAACAGTTCGGTCATCGTAACGCACCGACAACGCTGAATGTTGCTTTATTGCAGACAGTCTTTCTTGACGGCCGTTCACCGACGCTGGATCACCAGGCGAAGATGCCTATTATAAATCCCATCGAGATGGGTATGCCCGACGGACAAGCCGCCGAGAATGCCATCAAAGATGATGTCGAGTATCAGGCTGCTTTCCAAAAAGCCTATGGACGTCAAGTGAACTATGATGATATCGGCAGGGCAATTGCCGCCTTCGAGCGAACACTGATTTTCATGGACTCACCGTTCCGGCGTTTTCTGAACGGCGATGAAAATGCGATTTCATCAGAAGCAAAACAGGGCTGGACACTCTATAACGAAAAGGCACGCTGTGTTACCTGCCATCCCATGAGCCCGTCGAATCCTTTGGGGACCGACAATCGTTTTCATAATGTCGGGGTTTCCGCCCGGCATCAGGATTTCGAGGCTCTCACCAAACAAGGCTTGAAGGCCCTGGAGGAAGACCCCTCAGAGCAGAAGCTCGAAGAGCTGGCGTTGGCTACGGATATGAGTGAGCTGGGACGCTTCTTAGTCACAAAGAATCGCTCAGATATCGGAGCATTTCGGACACCGCTTATTTTGAATATCGGAATTACGCCGCCCTATATGCACGATGGAACTGTGGAAACACTTTGGGACGTAATGGACCACTACAACAAGGGCGGTGAAGCTAATTTATTTCTTGACGGCGGCATGGAACCTCTGGCTCTGACCGAAGATGAGATAAATAATATTGTCGAATTACTCTTTAGCCTCACCGACGACCGCTTTGCCCAGGAGAACCAGCGGCAGCATGAACGCCAGAAAGCACAGGCCAAGCAAAAACGCCCCCTGAAAGATGATGACATGGCTTTTCGTATAAAGCTTGCATTCGAGAAATAGATTAACAGAGAGTTAACGACCGTGAAGTAAGAAGGAGTTACTCATGAAACCCAGGATAAAGAGTATAGAAACAAAATATATGCAGGAACGCCGGGAATTCTTTCAGGGCCTTAAGAATCTGGATCGCCGTTCTTTTTTGAAGGTTTCGGCGGCAGCCATGGGAGCGGCCGCAGCTTCCGGCCTGCTTCCATCTCATTCGTTCCGCTCGGTCAGTGTCGCGCAGGCGGCCTCATCGGACAGTAGCCCATCTTTTCGTTTTGCCTATATCTCAGACTCACATCTTTATGAAAAGAAAATCAATGACCGCTTTGTCCGCGCGCTCTTACGCGCCGTAGAGGACGTCAATAACCTGGACCCTCAACCCGATTTTGTTTTTTACGGCGGCGACCTGGCCCAGCTTGGCCAGTCCAAAGAGCTTGAACTCGGCGCCCAGATACTCAAGAATGTGAAGGCGCCTTTGAGAATGATGGTTGGAGAACATGACTGGTATTTTGACCTTGGACAGAAGTGGCAGGAGCTGTTCGGCAAGCCAACTTACTCATGGAACTATAAGGGTGTTCACTTCGTCACCCTCAATAGTGTCGTCGAGCGTGACTTCTGGACAAAACGCGGATTGACACCAATGGAGCGAATGATGACAGTGGCCGGGCTGGACAACGGAATGCAGAGTTCATTCACGGTTGGTACGCAGCAGCGGGAGTGGCTAAAGAATGATTTGGCGAGCTATTCAAACGAAGCACCAATCATTGTTTTCTCCCACTCACCTCTATATAAACTATATAAAAAGTGGAATTTCTGGACCGACGATGCCGAAGAAGTCCAGGCCATCCTAAATCGGTTTGATAGAGTTGTAGTCATTCATGGCCACACACATCAGATTCTGACAAACCGGATCGGCAATATTCATTTCCACGGGCTGCTCTCCACCGCCTGGCCGTGGCCCTATGCCCCGGAAGGGATGCCGGAATTGACTATCGAGATGAACCGTCCGGACCCATTCAATCCAAACGATGGATGCGGCGACGGCCAAGTTCATGTTCATCCGGATGGTCTGATCGATAAGATTTACAACCTGTGGAACCGCAAGTCAATCACGGTTGCCAAAGATTATACCGCAAGTTGGGGCAGCCGGAGCATCCCGCTAAAACCCAACCGCGCCAGCTATTAGAACCCTCAAGGAGATTGTTATGCAAAATACATCTACCTTTGCTAATTTCAGATTCATCGTGCTGTTCTGCGTTTGCTTTTCATTAGTAATAATACTCGCTGCATGCAGGCAGGAGAACCAACTCACAACATGTGACGGACAGGGTAAAGTTGAAGTCGCCAAAGACACCACCGGACAGGCCCTTGCCGAAGCGCTGATGGACCAGTGGACGCGGGATCACCCGGATCGAAACTGGATGACCGAAGAAAAGCTGCGACACGAGCTTAAACCACCCGCCGACAACTCCTCATTGCTACAGGGCGGCCAAGCCGAGGGAAATACCTATGGCAGGCCTACAGAACGCGACCTTCTCACGTGGACTCAGGAAACCGAAAAGTTCGTCCTCGAAGGATCGCGAATCTTTCACAGCGCTGATTTGTTGAAGAGCACCGTTTCAGTATCATGCGATATGTGCCATCCCCATGCAGCCAATACCCACCCGGAGACTTATCCCAAATTCCAGACCCAGTTGGGACGGGTCGTGTTGTTGCGCGATATGATAAACTGGTGCATCGACAACCCGGTACGTGGTGAGCATCTTAAGCCAGATGACCCCAGTATGCGGGCTTTGGAAGCATATATCATGGCCCAGCGCACTGGAACAGAGATGAACTACGGCAAGCACTGAGCCTCTCTTCTGGCCGGACCGGTTCCCACAACCCTATATCTTCCGAGTCAAAGCCTCATATAGAAAGCTCCATTGGTAAGTTTTGCCGGGCACAGCAGCCTTTTTTGTTATTTTATCAGCTCATCTTTGGCCTGACGAGATAACAGAGAAGGTTCTTATTTTTCCTGCACCATATCTTTATCAGAATTTTCTGTACCTTTCCGGACTTTTTGGCAGTTTCTGTCATACTTTATCGGTCGATTGTGATGTCCATTATTTTATTATTTACTCTTTTGGACTGACCAATAATGCAAGAACGCCGGTTCGCCAAATAATGTCATAGAGGGGTGAAAAACGCGGTTTATTCACATGGAATTTTGGCCGATATGGATAATTGAAATCTGTGTCTCGAAATACCGGGAAATTGGGTGGAAGCTAATAACAGGCACACATTCTGAAGCTATTGGAAGAACAACAACATTGATGAATTTAATGCGAAGTACCTACCTTGCTGATTGTTTTGTTCCGGGCAGGATTCAGATTTCGACTTAAGTAATGCCTTAGTAAAAAGATTTATGACGATGAAGAGGTACTTAAAGAGACTGTACAGATATTTCTTGAAGAAGCCCCGCAGACAATTGAGCTTCTTACCGGGGCAATAGAGGCGAAGGACTCCAAAAAAGTCAAAATACATGCTCATAAGCTAAAGGGCTTAGCCAGGCATGTTGCTGCCAGGAAATTATCCGATATGTTACTTAAACTTGAGACTAAAGGCAGAAAGGAAGAACTGGAAGGAACTGAGGTGCTTTTTGCCGACATACAGACGGAATTTGATAAATTAAAATCATTCCTTTCACAACCGAATTGGCCCGAATCAGCCGAGTAACAAACCGGCCAACTATCATAGTATCCAATCATCTATTTCCTTAAAAGCTGCTAACGGTTGTTTCGCCATCTAAAAGCAAGCACTGGACTAATTTCTTCCTGCAACCTGTAAAATCAAGGTAACAAACCCGCTTATGTCAATGTTTTCTTATTGACTTTATTGAACTCTTATTGAGCCGTTATGTGTCTCAAGGTGCAGTTTGCCCCGGCCTGTGCCGATTTTCCCTGTGAGTCTGCTTTTGCTTATTTTTCCCACTATCGTTATGGGAAGATCTGTTCTTATCGAACCGTTACTTGTAGAAATATCAATCTCACCCGAGAAGTTCGATGGTGTTTCAATCTCTATGCCGCCGTTATATGTGATTAAAGAAATATCACAGACAGACGGAACTGCTTGAGAGTAATAGGCTTTTATACTGCCGTTGTGAGTTTTCAACCGGGTATTACCTGAAATGTCCCGGCAAATTATTGAGCCGTTATGGGTGAGTAGTTCGGCAATGCCCGATACCTGCTCGACGGTAATCTTTCCGTTATGCGTTGTACCGTTGAGCCGGCCCGTAATATTCGTTATTTCCATCGACCCATTATGAGTAGTAAACTTCAGGTCGCTCTCATTAGGGACCTGAACATCAAAGCTGACGCTCACGGACTGGTTTCTCAGGAAAGCGGGCTTGTCAACCCTGGCGATTAGCCTGTCCCCAAATGATTCCAACCTTACTGTCGTCCTCTCAGCTAATTGTTGGGCATCTTCTTCGGTTACCGCCCGGGCGGTAATAGTGGCCGTAAGATTGCAGTCGGTAATATCGGCGCCGGTAATTTTGATTGAGCCGTTGTGGCTCTGGGCTTCAAAACTTGAACCAGCCGGCATAGGCGACGATAGCTGGACTGAACGTTCGTACTGCGCCCGCATCCCAAAGCCCCCAATATTAATGCAAGAGCAGGCTCCCAGTACCAGCAGGCATAGCAGAGAAACTAACAATGCCTTGTTGAGTAAAGCACTCTTCATTTTGTTCTCCTTTCAACTTAAATCCGGTTATTATTTTATTCTTATCGAACCGTCGTGCGTCTTTAAATAAACCTTACCAACGCAAAAGAGCTGTCCCGGGCGAACTGTTTGTTTGACCTTCTTTCTGTTGGCCTTTGCGACTACCGTTAACGGCAGGTCAGTTCTTACCGAACCGTTATGCGTCCAGGCCGGTTTAAGATATCTGTTCGTTTCCATTTGTTATTATCCTTAATATTTGTATTATTTCCATTATTTTATTCATCTTTTGTATATTAGCCGCCGTTTCTGTTCGGTAAGCTACCATTTAATTGTTACTATCATGTTACGGTTATGTATTATTTTTATTATTTTCGTATTCTGCTGATATTTCCGGGCAATTTACCTGTTAAACACATATTTCCATTCATAATCAGGGGATTTTCCTTGCAGAAAGGCAGATAATTTGATACATATAGTGTTAATATAGCTTGTGCCTGCATTGTCGGGTATCTTTGGCTTTGAGTTCATTACGCAGGCAATTCTTGTGATTTTCAAAAATAGAGGAGGAGTTGCTGTCTCTGGCGCAGTCTCTTAATGAAGAAATTAGTTCAGCGAATGAAATTATCTTAACATATCAATAAAATTACTCACATTTAGTTATTAAAAGGAGGACTATTATGTGCAAACAACTGATTTACTTAATTTCTTTTGCGCTGCTGCTGAGCATGGTTCCCACAAACGAAGCGCAGGCGGACACCGTCGGCTGGTGGAGGTTTAATGAGGGTTCCGGCGACACTGCCACTGACAGTTCAGGAAATGGTCACCATGGTACGCTGCTTGGAAACCCGGAATGGGTGGCTGGCCCGGACGGTTTTGGCGGCGCACTTTCATTCAGCCCGGAAAAGTGCATAGGTGTTGACTGTGGAGTCTTCGACCCTACAAATGGGACGGGGCAATTCACTATCGCTTTCTGGGCGTTCTGGGATGGAACAGGAACTTTTCAGCATTTTATCACCAAGTCGGCCGGATGGGGCGCAGATACCATGATGTTCCAGGTCGAGTTGTGGGGAGCCCACACGGATGCCTCATATACTGACAGAGTTGGGATTTCATACCAAGCCGCCGGATCGGTGGCATTCTCCGTTTTGCCAAAGAACGAATGGGTCCACCTGACTTGGACATTTGATGGAACCGATCTCACACTTTATCTTAACGGCGTTGATGAAGAGGGCCCCAAACCATTCTCAATAGGTCCTGACGTCGATGCCCAGCTCGAAATAGGATATAACAGTAATCGTCCCGAGCTTAGTGAGAGAACTTTCCACGGGTATCTCGATGAAGTCCGCATTTACGACAAGCCACTGACGGTGGATGAGATTCAGATTGTCATGCAGGGCGGAGAAGGATTTCCAAATGCTTATGCTCCGGACCCCGCTGAGGGTGCTCTATATCCGGATACATGGGTAAACCTTAGCTGGCGGCCGGGAGATTTTGCTCAATCGCACGATGTATATTTCGGCGAAAATTTTAATGATGTGAACGACGGAGCTGAAGGCACGTTCCTGGGCAACCAATCCTTAACGTTTATAATTGTCGGCTTTCCGGGATTTGCCTATCCGGACGGTCTCGTTCCGGGGACAACTTACTACTGGCGAATCGATGAAGTCAACGACATCGAGCCGAACAGTCCCTGGCACGGCAATGTCTGGAGCTTTAGTATTCCACCCAAGACGGCCTACTTCCCAATCCCCGCTGATGGGGCCGATTCTGTAGCTGTGGATGTGGAGCTTAGCTGGACGGAGGGTTTCGGCGCGAAACTACATACGATATATTTCGGCGACAATTTTGACGATGTCAGCAATGCAACAGGCGGCCAATCTCAGGGAACTGCGACTTATACTCCGGGCTCACTCGAAATGGCTAAGACTTACTACTGGCGTATCGATGAGTTTGATATTGCCGAAACGCATAAAGGCGATGTCTGGAGCTTCACTACTGAGGGCGCTGCGGGCAATCCGGATCCGGCTAATAGTGCTGTGGATGTAACACAGACACCTACTCTTACTTGGGTACCGGGAGTTTTTGCCGATACACATGAAGTCTATTTCGGCACAGATGAAGCCTCTCTGGAGCTTAAAAGCAGCGGAAACCTTGGCGCCGAGAGCTTTGAGCCCGGACAGCTTGAGTGGAATACTACATACTATTGGCGTGTCGATGAGGCCAATAACACCAACGCCAACAGCCCGTGGACAGGACCTCTCTGGAGCTTTACCACGGCCAACTTCCTGATCATAGATGATATGGAGAGCTACAACGACCTTGATGAAGGTGAACCGGGGAGCAACAGGATATATCTTGCATGGATTGATGGATTCGATAATCCTGCTATAAACGGCTCTATCGTTGGTTATGCCAATGCTCCTTTTGCCGAGCAGACTATCGTACACAATGGTAATCAGTCGATGCCCCTTGAATACAATAACTCAGTTGGCAAATCCGAAGCGACCTTGACATTGACTAATTCTCGTGACTGGACAGTGAAAGGCGTCAACACACTGACAATTTGGTTCAGAGGTGAACCAGCTAATGCCGCTGAGAATTTGTATGTTGTTCTTAACGGCAGCGCTATTGTCAATCATGATAATCCTAATGCGGCCCAAAGAGCTGCCTGGACCGAATGGAATATCGACTTGCAGGCGTTTGCAGACCAGGGTGTGAACCTCACCAATGTCAATTCAATTACTCTTGGTCTTGGTAACAGGAGCAATCCGGTTGCCGGCGGCTCAGGTTTGATGTACTTCGATGATATACGTCTTTACGCTCCAGCACCGTAAACATGGATTTGGCTGTTAAGTTAAATTGTGCTGTTCATATATTAGATTCCGTTATTTCAGGGCTTATATTGAGTATTTAGTATAAGCCCTTTTTCTTAATGAAATATTTGCTGCTGATTTTTACCTTTTGTCCTGACAAAGAAAACTTGTAATCTTCAGCGAATTAGATTATATTTACTTGAACTTATTAAGATAGGAACCTGGCTTTCGTTGAGTTCAGATTTCTTTCTCTGTCTTGATTAATCTGCTCGGTTGGAGATAAAAAGCACAGCTAAGTATTAGGAGGCAAACAAATGCAATCCCCAAAAAGAAAACATGTCCACTTGTGCCCAAAAACAGGTAAACCCTTAAAGAGCAAAACAAAATATCGCTGGTTGATGTGGATATTTCCAATAGCCGGCCTGGTATCACTGATTTGGTTTTTAATACGAGTGATACCGAAACCCTCACGGGCTATGTATCCGTGCCAGCGGATGGCTTTTCCGTTGGCCTCTGGTTTCGTGGCCTGGCTTGCAGCCCTTTTTGCATCAACAATGGCGTTTAGAAAAGCCAAAATCAATCTCGCACAAAGACGTTATCTCATAGCCCTGGTATGTATATGTGTAAGCATCGGGGCGGTACTGTTCGCCTTCAGTGCCACAAGCGAAAAGTTGGTCATGGCCCAGCCTCAGACTGCGAATGCGCCGATAGGATTGGCAAAGGGCATTTATCCCGGACGCGTCGTCTGGGCACATGACGCCGATGCAACCGACTGGGAAGGCCCCGGAAACGGCCACTGGTGGAAGCCGGAGCATACGAATCAGCAGGTTTGTGATAAAATGATGTCACAGACTATCCGTACACTCGCAGGTAAAGACACTGATGCCGCCGCCTGGGATGCGATATTCCGCTACCATAACAAGGCTCGCAACAAAGGCGACGTCGGATACAAACCGGGCGAAAAGATTACAATTAAAGTCAACTTTGTCGGCTTCATTCGTACCATGAAAGCCGTTAATCGGGACACCTACAGCCTCCAGGACTGGGTAGATTACATGAATACCTCGCCCCAGATAATCACCGCGCTGCTAAGGCAGCTCACTCAGGCCGCCGGCGTCAGACAGGCCGACATCACTATCGGTGACGGTCTGACTTATTTCGCCAAAGAGTATTATGACATGCTGCACAACGAGTTCCCTAATGTCAATTATCTGGACT
Source organism: uncultured Pirellulales bacterium (assembly GCA_964537355.1). Taxonomy (GTDB): domain Bacteria; phylum Planctomycetota; class Phycisphaerae; order Sedimentisphaerales; family Anaerobacaceae; genus NIOZ-UU13. The sequence goes on from CAZIAN010000030.1 coordinate 17,392, forward strand.
GTAACGGAAAATCCGGCAGAGTAAAAGAAGAGTTCTCATCCACGCCTTTATATTGGAGCAGCAGACCACAGGGTTTTAAGCAGGACTATATACCAAAATCATTTGAACAGGCCGAGTATCTGATAAATCTCGCCAACCTCAAGGCCCATCCGCTTGCCGGCGTCACCCTCTGTGCCAAAAACCATTACGGCTCCCTGATTCGCACTCCCCCTGAAAAAGGCTACTACGATTTGCACAAAAGCGTTTCCTCGAAAGAAACCGCTCAATACAGAAACCTCGTGGATTTGATGGGCCATGCTCACATCGGAGGAAAGACCGTTTTATATCTGCTCGACGGCCTCTACGCCGGCTTGCACTTTGTCGAACAAGTACCGAGAAAATTCCCGGCTGACCCTTTCAATAACGACTGGGCATCCTCCCTGCTCGCTTCACAGGACCCCGTCGCTATTGATTCTGTCGGCCTGGATATCCTCCAGGTTAATATTGAAAAATATGCGAGAATGCCCGGCTCGGACGATTATCTGCACGAGGCCGCACTGGCGGATAATCCGCCATCGGGCACATTCTACGACCCTGACCATGCCCGCAATGAGAAAAGATTACAAAGCCTTGGCGTTCACGAACACTGGAATAATCCGACGGATAGAAAATATTCCCGTAATTTAGGGACAGGAAAAGGCATCGAGCTGATAACATTAACTAAGGAAGACCTCGCAAAAGAAAGTATCATCGCCCCCGGAGCAAAGGTAAAAAAACTCGCAGACGGTTTTAAGTTCACCGAAGGCCCCGCCGTTGACGCCCACGGAAATGTATTCTTCACCGACCAGCCCAACAATCGAATCCATAAGTGGTCCACAGACGGCGAGCTGTCGATATTCCACGACAGCCCCGGAAGGGCAAACGGTCTTTACTTCGACAAAAATGGCGATCTATTGGCCTGTGCCGACCTTAATAACGAGCTGTGGTCGATTGATATGCAGGGCAATGTAAAAGTGCTGGTAAAAGACTATAAAGGCAAAAAGCTCAACGGCCCGAATGACCTCTGGGAGGACCCGAAAGGCGGAATATATTTTACAGACCCTTTATACAAAAGACCTTACTGGGACAGGGGCCCGATGGAACAGGATGGCAAGCATGTTTATTACCTTAGACCGAACCGCAAAAGACTGATACGGGTAATAGATGACCTCGTCACACCCAACGGCATAATCGGCACACCCGACGGAAAACTGCTTTACGTTGCCGACCTCGGTGACAAAAAAACTTATGTATATGAAATAGAAAAAAACGGCAGACTATCGAACAAAAAGCTTTTCTGCTCGATGGGCTCCGACGGCATGACCATTGATAACGAGGGCAACGTTTACCTTACCGGCAGGGGGGTAACAGTCTTCAATCCAGACGGCAAACAAATCGAACATATCGACATAGACGCAGGCTGGACCGCAAACGTATGCTTCGGCGGCAAAGACAGACACACCCTCTTTATAACCGCCCAAACATCGTTCTACTCGCTCCAAATGCGAGTCAAAGGTGTACAGTAATATCGGCTTTTTAAAACTAAGAAAAAATATCCGCTAATTATTTTGCAGTGCCTTGCCAAGATCGGCAAAGTTAAGAGATTCGAATGAACGGAAAAATATATGTTCCAACTTTAGTTTTGTTGTTTTGCACCTCGCTAAGTTTCGCCGCCGTTCCATTAACGGTAGAGGTAGTCGAAGTCAACAAGATTTGGGACAAGGCCCCCCATAACGCATTTACAGACCTCGTCCGCTGGAATGATACCTTTTACTGCGCTTTTCGTGTGGGCAGGGGGCACGTCTCAACAGACGGTAAAATCCGCATACTCGAATCGAAAGATGCAAATCTCTGGCACTCTGTGGCCCTTATTGCTCTAAAAGATTTCGACCTCCGCGATGCGCACCTGTCCGTAACGCCCGACAACCGATTAATGCTGCTCGGAGGTGCCGCCCCGCGCAAAAAAGACAATCAATCCGCACCAACCGGTACATTCGCAAGCTTTTCTCACGATGGCAAACAATGGACCACGCCTCAGATCGTAGTCCAGCCCGGACGATGGCTGTGGTGCGTTACCTGGCACAAAGGAAAGGCTTACGGCGTCTCCTATACCGCCGGAAAAGGTCAGCCCTATATCGATTTACTCACCAGCACCGATGGGATTCATTACGAGCAGCATGTACCAAAACTCTTCGAACAGGGCTACGCGAATGAAGTGACATTGCGTTTCGATACCGACGGGACTTGTTATGCCATCGTCCGCCGCGACCGTCACGGAACAGATCCAAGCTCGGCCTTACTGGGTATCAGCAAACCTGATTATAAACAGTGGCAATTCAAAGACCTCGGTCCTGACTTCAATGGTTTTGGCGGCCCTAATCTCATAAAAATCTCGGGCGGACACTGGCTTGCCGCAGGACGAATGCACCAGGGCGGCTCACATACCGCCTTGACATACATCGACGTCAAAAGCGGCACTATGACCAAACTGGTAAAACTCCCCAGCGGCGGCGATACGAGTTACCCCGGCCTTCTCTGGTACAACGATATGCTCTACGTCAGTTACTACTCCGGCCACGAAGGTAAAACCAGCATCTACCTCGCAAAAGTAAAAATAAAAACCAGTAACACAGAAAAATAATAAATAGCAGTAATTTTAATTCTAATAGAATTCTGAACTTTGGTTTTGAAGCAGAAAGCAAATCTCAAAAACTAGAGGAGATTTAATTATGCCAGCCGAAATAATGAATCGCCGGCAATTTTTAACGGCCTCAGCGGGAATATCCATAACCGCAAGTATGGAAAGTCGGGCAGGCTCAAACCTTTTAACACCTGCCATCTCACATGAAGATGATCCGGAAAGAAAAAAGAGGATTGAAACCAACCAGCAGATTCAAAGTGCTCGCCAGGCAGCTTTGAAAATATTAAAACCAAGCAGCAAAGACCTTGAGCATGGCCTGGAACTTCATGCGAATTCGCTTGTGGTCGAATCGTACGGCTTTTCCCCCCGTGCGGCCGTCGATGGCGACAAAATAAAAACGGCCATCGAAGATGGAGCCTCGGAAATCGAACTCAAGGACACCAGAGAAGACATGATGATGACCCGATGCGTCACCGATACCGTTGAGCGTCGAGAATATATGGATGCATGGGAAGCCGCCGGCGTTACATGCATCCTTCAAAACGCCGGAGAAGAAGGAATGGCTGTCAGTTGGCTGCTTAAACGCCTGGCGAGATTTACTTACGTCACGGACATGATGAGCAACTTTGTTTACAAGGCGGCCACGCCTGATGATATTGTTGCTGCGAAAAAACAGAATAAACACTGTTTGTATTTCAGCGGCAACGGTGTGCCTATACCTCAGGACTGGATATCGGTTGAAGAAGAATTAAGATTCATTCGGGTCTTTTTCCAGTTGGGTGTCCGCATGATGCACCTGACCTACAATCGGCGTAATGTAATTGGCGATGGTTGTGGAGAGCCGTCCGATGGCGGCTTGAGCGATTTCGGGCGTGCAGTCGTTGCGGAAATGAATCGACTGGGCCTGATTGTGGACGTGGCGCACTGCGGATGGCGAACCAGCCGCGAAGCCGCCGAAGTTTCTAATCACCCGATAGTCGCCAGCCATACTACCTGTGCCGCACTTCACGAACATATTCGAAGTAAGCCGGACAATGTCATCCGCGCCATTGTAGATAAAGGAGGGCTGATTGGCATTTGTTGTATCCCGAGCTTTCTCGGCGGAAAAGGTGACATTGCCCGAATGATGCAGCATATCAAGTATGCGGTGAAGACCTTCGGTGCCGACCATGTCGCTATCGGTACGGATGTCGCCTACGCCTCAAGAAACTCGGCTCGGGAAAATCAAAAAATCCCATCGCGAAGAAAGACCAGAAAAGCGTGGGAAAGCCTTTGGCCGGAAGGTTCACTCACATCAGGGCCGCGGGAAAGTCAGCTTAGCATGTCCTGGACAAATTGGCCGCTCTTTACCGTAGGCCTTGTCCAGCTCGGGCTTTCCGACTCGGACATTCAGAAGATTCTCGGCGGCAACGTACTTCGTGTGGCCCGTGACGTATTAACTTAAATGAGGACAAAATCGTATAAATCCTAAGTCAGACAAATAGAAGGAGATACAAGTGAACAGAAAACAGCATAGTTTTATGCCGGTATTTATGGCGGTTATTATAGTATTCGTCTGTTTAGTGCATTCCACGACAGCCTGCGCCGAGTTCCGTGCGGCCATTGCCGTCCGCGATGTCACCCCCGATCCGCTTCTGCCCGTCTCCGGCGGCGTTGGACCTTCGAAACCTACAACCAGGACATTCGGCCGGCTAACCGTTCGCGCCATGATCATTGAAAACAACGGAACCCGCATGGCAATTTGCAGCACCGATTTCCTCGGTTTCCCCGGTGTCCTTTGCGAAAAAGTTCGTGCTAAAATCCCATCCATCCCACCACAGAATATCCTTATCGGCGCCACCCACACCCATAGCGCCCCGGACTGTTACGGTTTCCCCGACAGAACCGGAAAATCAGGTATCGACCTTGAGTACGTAAATCAAGTATGCACAAAATTGGCCGATGCAATTAACGAGGCAATCGGTAAGCTCCAACCTGCGAAAATCAAAATTGCTACCGGTAACGCCAGAGGAAAAATCGCTTACAACTATTACGCCGAGCGCCTGTACGACCCGCGCTGTGATGTGATTCAAGCCCTCGACGCCAAAGATAAGCCTTTCATAACTCTCGTCAATTACGCCTGTCACCCCGAAGTAATCGGCTCCGACCAGGGAATCCTATCCCCGGACTTCGTTGGCCCCCTTTACGACCGCATTAAAGAACGCGGCGGCGGTACCGGAATTTTTATGAACGGCGCACAGGGAGGAATGGTAACCGCCGACTGCCGCGGCCCGGATGGCAAAGAAATCCGCACATGGGACG
>CAZIAN010000031.1:0-20780 GCA_964537355.1 uncultured Pirellulales bacterium
ATGGTCTTGACAATAATTAAAATAGCTGTTAAAATGAAGGTTCTAAATTATTTTTGTGTTTTTAAGATGATTTCGAGGAAAATAAGGTGAAAAGTACTTCTTTTTTTGTTGTTAAGGCGATATTAACTGTTGTTGTGTTCGTTTTTGTTTTCCTGCCCACCGGCTGCCGCTCTTACGATCAAATGGGTGAGACTGCCGCTGAAGGGCGAAGAAGGCACATAAGAAATAGTCGTCTTAATCAGCAGCAGCTAATGGCAGATTTAGATGCATTTATGCTTGTCGATAAGCCTAGTAAGCTAACCGACAAAAGGATACCATAATTCGCGTGTATCACATATTACGAGCGGGAAGAACAAAAGGATTTGATTCGTGGAATTGCAGTGGCTCATCGATTATTTCAGGCGGGTTGCCAATAATAATGAATGGTGGATTGTTGGCATTGAATTAATTCTTATCGGCCTGGTGGTTTACTGGATTGTTGATTTCCTCGAAGGCACTCGAGGAGAGAGATTATTCCGCGGCGTTATTCTCATTCTCGTCATTGGCCTGCTCATTTTGAATTTGCTCGTGCAGCAGTTTGACTTTGCCCGGCTAAGACATCTTTACAAAGGCTTTTTGATTGGTGTTTTGATTATTGCCGTTGCCGCATTTCAGCCGGAAATTCGTAGAGTACTGATACGTCTTGGCCAGCCTCGTTTCTGGTCAGGCTCGTTACACCAGCTTTCAAAAACTGTCGAAGAAATAGTTGAGGGCGTAACTGAGCTTTCCGCTGCAAGAATTGGGGCCATTATTGTTATAGAAAAGCAGGTTGCGTTGGGTGAATTTATAGATACCGGCGTTCGTATTGATGCCAAAGTAACCGCCGACCTGATTAGAACCATTTTTCACCCCGGCACAGCCCTTCATGATATGGCCGTTATTATTCGAGGCGACAGAGTTATTGCCGCCAGCGTACAGCTGCCTTTGGCCGAGGCCGACAGTATCGGCGGTGTTGAACTCGGTTCGCGGCACCGGGCGGCTATAGGAATATCGACAGGCTCGGATGCCATCTGTTTGGTTGTAAGTGAGGAAACGGGCATCATTTCAATCGCCAGAGAAGGAAGAATTACACGCAATATAGATGAATCCGAGCTAAGAAAGCAGCTTACAAGAGTTATTTCATGAGTATAACCGTACTGAATTTGCGATACCTGCTGCCCCGTACTGCAGCCAAAATCGAAAAGGCGGGCGTAATACAATGATAAGAAAGATCAAATTCGGCAAGATAGCAATTGTGATTTTTTTGACGATCCTGATCTGGGTCTGGACGGACCTTGACCTGGACGAAGAATTACCTGTTTCCCGAACCACGATAAGCGTAGCCTACAGCCCTGAACTCCTGGTCAGTTTCAATGACCAACCGGAGGCTCTGATTAATAACATTCGGCTTAAAGGTCCGGCCAAAAAAATTGCCGAGGTAAGGCGAGAACTGGACGACGGCTCTCGGGAGCTTAATTTCACTCTGAATCCTGAGCGGGAAAAGATGACTACTACCGGTTCGCATACTCTGAACGTTCTGGATTTTCTCAAAAAAAGTGATGAGATAAAAGAACTCGGCGGCCTTACGGTTGAAGAATGTAAACCGGAGATAATTGATGTCAATGTTGTTAAACTTGAAAAAAAATCATTGGATATCGAATGTGTTAACGAAAACGGAGGCCTTGTGAATGTCGAGAGTATTGACCCGTCAACAGTTGAAATGTATGTGCCCGCCGAAAGCAGGTTGAAAGCCAAGGTCCTGTTGACGAGCAGGGATATCACGCAGGCGAGACAATCTGTAGCAGTAAAACCTCCATATGTCGAATTGGCACCGGGCCAGACAAGGACGGCCTCACGCACAGTGAATATCAAAATGTCGCCTGAAGCGGACTCGTTAATACGATATCAAATATTAGGTGCCTCGCTTGGACATACATTAAGCAAGAACCTTCTGGAGCGCGGTTACAATGTTGATATAGAAAATTATAATGAGCTTGATTCTTTTTTTATATACGCCACTCCGGCAGCCAAACAAGCTTATGAAAGTCAGGAATTTCAGATCAATTTGATTATACCTGACAGTGCCGCAAAAAAGCCGAATGTGGTACAACGGAGAAAAGTGACTCTCGATTTCCCGGATGAATACGTCCGCAAAAACGAAATTAGGCTTGAGGGTGAGCCAAAAGAAGCTAGATTTAAGTTGATACCCCTAAATCCTGCTAAGAATCCGCCGGCCGGGACGAATTGAAAAAGACTGTTAAAGCCTCGATGGTCATCCATAATGACAGTGTAAAAATTCCGCCGCCGATTATAACGAGAAGCCAGTTGCTCTTGCTGATAAAATTCATTTCATTTTTGACCATAGACCAGTTTGTAATCACCAGCATAATCAGACACGGCAATCCGGTTACAAGGAACTTCAGTCCGCCCTTGCGTTTTAAATAAAGTGTAACCAGCAGCAGAGCCAAGGCGGCCAGGAGTTGATTTGCGCTTCCAAATAACGGCCAAAGCATCATTGCGCCTTTACCGTCTGCCCCTGTGGCGAATGCCAGCCCGGCTGCTGTAACTACGGCAAAACTTGTTGCCGCCCATCTATTGGCTAAAAACGGAATTCGCAGGTCGGTTGCCATCTCACTTATAACATAGCGCTGGATTCGCGTCGAGGTATCGAGTGTTGTGCCGGCGAATGAAGCGATGAATACGCCCATAAGCGTAATTCCAACTGTCTCAGGTATGCCGATTTTACCCATCATATTAGCCGCACCGATAACTACCGGGGCTATTTTGTCGGATAAACCCTTGGCTCCTATCCAGGTGCTGTATTGATGCTGCCATGCGGCCTGGCCCGTTAAAATTGTGCCGTTGTCGAGCTTTAGAGCCATTCCGATGCCGGCTGCGACACAGACCAAAACAAGTACCGCCAGGAAACTTTCCAACAGCATGGAACCGTACCCAACGAACTGGCAGTCGGTTTCTTTGGAGACCTGTTTTGAGCTTGTGCCGGAGGCCACCAGCGAATGGAATCCGCTGATGGCGCCGCAGGCAATTATAACGAACATAAAAGGCCAAATCGGCGGAGTACCGGCCGGAAGCGCCCTGTTAACCGGGGGCGCAACAAGGGGGAGATTACCCGATAAAGAAGCAACTACAGCCCCTCCAACCAACAGACCCATAGCGATAAAGAGCTGCCAGGCGTTGATATAATCCCTCGGCTGCAGGAGTGTTGTGACCGGTAATGTCGAAGCCACCCAAGCGTAAATCAGCAGAATTATTACCCAAAGTCCTGTCGATGGTATCCCCAAAACTGTCCCAAGCTCGACTGGTAGTAAACTGCCTATAGCTATACACAGGTACATTCCGATTACCGCTATTGCCGTTGCAATGGCGACGTTGGCGGTTTTTTTATAGACGGCAAAACCCAGCGCAACGGCTATTGGAATCTGCAGCCAGACCGGAACGACTGCAGTGGGAAACCGGGTAAAGACGGTCGCAATCACAACACCGAATATTGCTATAACAATCAGCAGACTCAAAAATACAATTGCGAAGAAAATAAATCGCACACGCATATTGATATATTTGGCGGCGATTTCTGATAGGCTTTTTCCCTCGTTTCGCAGCGAGACAATCAAGGCTCCCAAGTCGTGCACAGCTCCCATAAAGATGGAGCCGAAGAACACCCAGAGGATTGCCGGCAGCCAGCCCCAGATAATTCCTATTGCCGGACCGACAATAGGACCCGTGCCGGCGATTGAAGTGTAATGATGTCCGAAGATTATCCCCTTTCGGGTGGGCACATAATCTATGCCGTCCCGCAGTTCCACGCTCGGAACGGATGCATTTTTATTGAGTTGGAATATCTTTTTTGCCAGAAACCGCCCATAAGTATGATAAGCCACCAGATACCCGGCCCCACAAATCAGCATCAATAAAAGCGTATCCATCTTTTGTACCTCATGTTTTGTATTAACTTTTTCTTATCCATCATTTCCTGTGTGGCCTGGCCAACAGTTTTATCGGCACTTCTTCTATCAGCAGCAAGGTTCGCAACCGGTTTACGACGTATCTGAGATAGTTTTCTTCGAACAGTTCAGGCTTGTTTACGAACATAAGTATCGTAATCGGATTTACCGCAATTTGCGTGGCATAGTAAATCTTTGGCCAGCCCTTTTTTTTGCCTCTGGACGTGCCGATTTTCTCTTGTTTAATCATTTCAAAGGCTTTATTTAATTTTACTGTGGGAATCCATGTTGTTGTCTGTTTGAAGATTTCGGTCGTCAAATCCAGAACGCTCTGTATGTTCTTTGCTTCGGTTGCTGTTGTAAAAGCTATAGGTGCATATTTTAAGCCGGGCAGAACTTTCGTCAAATATTCCTCGTAGTCTTCAGTGACGGCCGAATCTTTTGCCAGGTCCCATTTATTTACGATTATTATACAGCTTTTGTTTTCTTCGGCGATGAGTTTAGCTAATTTTTTATCGACCTGTGAGACGGGAACGGTGGCATCTATGATAAACAGCACAACGTCGGCGCGACGAATCGACCTCTCTGCTCGAACGTAGCCGTAGAACTCGATACTGCCGGCCATCTTTCTTTTCTTTCTAACCCCAGCCGTGTCGATAACAACGATGGTCTTGCCGTCTTTTTCAAATCTCACATCAACAGCATCTCTGGTAGTTCCGGGCGTCTCGCTGACAATTACCCGCTCGAAACCCGCCATAGCATTTACGAGAGTGCTCTTGCCGGCGTTTCGCTTGCCGACTATGGCTACTTTCATATCGGGTATTGCCGGCCGGCCCGGTTCCAAAGTTGCGATTTTATCAAAGATTTTATCGAGCAGGACCGCTTTATTGAGATTGTTCTTTACTGAAACGCATAGAAATTCGCCGAAGCCGAGTTTGGTAAATTCTCCGGCGGTGGGAAACATCCTGGCGGTGTCGGCCTTGTTGGCGACGCCTATAACGTCGAGATTGTGTTTGCGCAGAAGCTGTGTTATTTTTTCGTCCAACGGCACCAGGCCGTCACGAATATCGACCATAAACAACACAAGCTGCGCCGATTCAATCGCCTGGAAGATTTGATGTTCGATATGTTCGCTCAACTGGTCGCTATCGACTATCCCGTATCCGCCGGTATCGATAAGCTCAAAATAACGCTCATCTCTGCCGATAAATGTGCTGACGCGGTCTCGTGTAACGCCGGCCGTAGGCTCGACTATGCTTATCATCGCTCCTGCCAGTGCATTCAAAAGACTGCTTTTACCGACATTCGGCCGGCCGATTATCGCTACTTTAGGTAGTGCCATTTTTTACCAACTGTTTTTATTGACTATTTGTTCTCTATTATTTACTATTTTTGATACCTGACAGTCAATCTTCAAATTTTATGGTATGAGGGTTTTTTCCTAATGAGGTGATTCTTATGGACAATAATCGACGAGATTTTTTGAAAATGGTTGCCGCCGGGACCGCTGCTGCGGCACTGCCGGCGTATGCACAGAGGCCGAAGAAAAAAAGAAGCATCGAGCCGGTCGTGCAAAAAGCTCTGCCGCGCTGGCGGGGATTTAATCTGCTGGATATGTTCACGATGCGAAGCAAGGGTGATTTTCCGGAGGACGATTTCCGCTGGATGCGCGACTGGGGATTTGATTTCGTTCGTTTTCCAATGTGCTATCGATTATGGATAGAAGACGGGGACGACTATAAAATCCACGAGCCGATGCTGGAGAAACTCGACCGGGCTGTGGAGCTTGCCGGAAAATATGGTCTGCACGCCAGTCTGAATTTTCATCGCGGGCCCGGCTATTCGGTGAACAGGGAATTCACAGAACCATTCAATCTGTGGAAGGACGCCGAACCGCTCGAAGCATTCTGCTTCCACTGGCAAATGCTTGCCAAACGCTATCGTGGTATTTCAAGAGATAAGCTCAGCTTCGATTTAATCAATGAGCCGCCTTCTATCGGGCGGCTTATGAGCCGCAGCGACCATGAGCGTGTAGTTCGTACAGCAGTGGCGGCCATCCGTGAAATAAATCCTGATCGAATCGTCATAGCCGATGGTATGAGCTGGGGGAACGAACCGGCACCGGAATTGGCGGACCTTGGAATCGCCCAGAGCACTCGGGCCTATCAGCCAATGTTTATCAGTCACTATAAAGCCTCCTGGGTGAATGGTGATAACTTTCCCGAACCTGCCTGGCCCGGAAACGGCTGGGACCGTAATCGTCTGGAGCAGCATTACAAGAAGTGGGCCGACCTTGCCAAAAAAGGCGTTGGCGTTCACTGCGGAGAAGGCGGTGCTTATAACAAGACGCCGCATAAGGTTGTCTTAGCCTGGCTGCGCGATGTCCTTGAGATACTTACCGGTCACGGTATCGGCCTGGCCGTCTGGAATTTCCGCGGGTCGTTCGGCATTCTTGATTCCGGCCGAAAAGATGTGGAATATGAAGATTTCCACGGCCATAAGCTCGACCGTAAATTGCTCGAACTGCTTCAGGAATTCGAATAAGGGAATATTAAGATAATTATGAGGCTACTAAAGACTGAAACGGATTCCTGACCCAAAATAGGTTGCGCTCAAAATCGAGCACAATCACGGTTTCTTTAAAGAAGCCTATTCCCAGGGTAAACTCGTCCTTTCCAAAGGGATTATCATCGGCAATGACGTGAATCATAGCATCATTTATTGTGATATTTCCCAGGGCAAGTTGTTCTACTGTAATCTTTCTGCACGGCAGCCAGCCGGAAAGGGGGGTTCTCAGTTGATCTTTTTCCTGTAGGCGTATTTGCAAACCGGAAGAGAACTTTGCCCATATACTTTCCGTGAGAATCAAGCCCGGGCCGGCGCCAGTATCGAACTCTATGCGTTGCGTTTGGCCGGTAAGCGGGATATCCACAATTAATCTGGCGGACTGCTTCTCATTGCGCTCTATCGATATCGGGTACTGATGCCACTGATTGCTGTCTGGCGGATTAAAAGAATTGTTTGCTGCGAATTCCACTTCTCGGGTGACGTTGTCGAAAAGTATATAGCTGAATTCTTTCATCAGGTTCAGGCCGAGGTTAAGTTTCTTTTCCTTCCATATTGTTTGGCCGAGCACATGCCTTTCATAATGCGCCAGCCAGTATTCACAGGCAGGGAGAACGATCGTTAGGGTTCCTATCTTGAGCTGGTCGAGGTGACAAAGCCCTCCGATATTTTTGCCGAGTTCGTATATAGGATAAATCTCCAAGCCAGCGTCCAGCACAAGAGAATCAGTAGCTGCAAGATATTTAGTGGCTCCACTGTCTATTACAACTGGGTAAATTTTTCCATCATTCACTTGGGCTGATACCTGAACATTTGGTGAGTTCTCACGCATTTTCACACGGCAGAGGCCTTTGTGATATATCTCGGTTTTATCCCATTTTACATTCACGCGATTAGTTCCCTGGCTGATTATCTCAAAAATGACGTGGTTCGGATCCATCAGGTGAACACCAGGTGAAGACTCAAAATCATGCGCATAAACATATACCGTCTTGTCTGTCCATTTCACAGCCAATATGAGCGCCCAGCATAGGGCAGTAAATGTTACCAGTGAGATTATTGCTACAGTCTTTTTCCGCATCATACAGTCCCGAAGACATTATTAAAAGTGCAGTGGAACATTATAATAGACGTCTGAATCGTTGTTTTGTTACAGAAAAAATGCCATAAAACGGGATTTTTAAGTATTTCAAGCTATGATGGCTCGTTTTCGTATTGAAAAACGTCTTCTATCGATATTCCAAAAGTTTGAGCTATCTTAAAGGCAAGGGGTAGAGAGGGTGCGTACCTGCCGGATTCGATAGCGATGATTGTCTGGCGGGTGACACCTGCTTTGTCGGCCAACTGCTGCTGGGTCATCTGGTCGTTTTCAAAGCGCAGCCTGCGAATATTGTTGCTGAGTCTGTTACTGCCCATTCTCTTCCTCCAGTGAGCATTGAATTAAAATCGCCATGGAATGAACAAATTGCGCAGCGAATAAAGAGCAAAAAAATATCAAAGGCAGATAATAGACCTTTACGACATTTTGCCCGCCCAGGACAAAGAACGGGATAAAACAGACACAGGCTAAAAATACCGTTAAACCCATAGCCGCAAATGAAAATGCACGCTTGTTAATCATCTTCTCACGTTCGTCGAAATCCGCTTCGTAACCTTTTTTATGGAAAAGAAAATAAAACATAGGAGTGGTTATACAGGCAACTACAAAAAATATAAGTATGTAATCGACACCTTTTGCGTTCCCCCATGTAAGAAAGAAAAAGCACGGCATTGAAATAATCATACAAACTGTTACGAAGCCAAGATTGAACCATGCGGCTTTTTGTAGTTTGTTCATCGTGTTTATCCTTTGAATAAATTAACTTCTTTTTTTAGTTACACGTTTAACTATTTTTATTATCCCGGCCGTACTGGATCATGGAAGCCAGACCCTGCGCAAGCGTAAAAATGACAAGCCCTCCCAAAAGTGTCAGTGGCATCACGTTTACTGAAATAGAGCCATGCGGACCAACGATGCACCAGGCAATCACACATGCCACAACGAAATATAACCAAAGCACGACATACGCGGCCATAACTGATCTTTTATGGATTAACTGGTCTCGCTCATCGAAAGTAACCTTCTTTTTTCCTTTGCCGAGCTTACCGAAAGTAAAAGGAAATAACCAAAATAATCCACCCCAGATGACGATGCCTGTGAACATAAGTACTGGTGCGAAGGATATTCCTCTATCATAAGCAATAAATACGGCGACTGAGCCCGGGATGAGAAAACAAGCTAATCCCAAAAAGAAATAAAACCAAGATACTTCCTTTGTTTGATTCATGATTATTCTCCTTTAATTTCCCGACCATACTTAATCAAAGCGAAAACAGAAGACACCAGAATCCAAACGAAGCAAGCTAAATAAACCAAAGAGATTATCAGGCTAGCTTTAATGGAGCCCATTTTAGTAGTAATGGTTAAAAGCCATCCCGCCCCGGCCAAAAATATGAATGCTCCTATAGTACCACAAATTGTTGCCTCACGATCGATCTGCCTGTCCCGCTCATCGTAAATCTTTTTCCAACTCCAATCCAGGATGACAATAAGGATTAAGGGAATCGAACAGAGCAGTCCCAGCACCCTTAAAGCTGTGTGATCCGTTGCATCTGCCATGTCAAGGCTATAGATCTCTATAACGGCTAATGTAAAAGCCATGACCAGTAGTCCCGACATAGACACTACAAGTTTCAGCCATATCCTTTTTTGCGCTTTGTTCATAATTTTTCTCCTTTTTTTTACATTTTGTGTTTCTCTCTGCCTGTAAATGTAAAGTAAACTTTACATATTGTCAAGTATCTTTTACATTATTTTTTGAAAAAATATTTTATGGCGGCTTGGCAAAAAGCGGGACATCTCTATAAGCCCTTTATTTACAATATATTAAGTCAAATTGGTATAATTATATTCAGTGAAAAATTTCGGTGCGGTTTTTATCTTGGATTTTGCGTTCAAATACAAATAAGCACACAATTCATTTGAATTTTCAATGGTGACAGGCGAAGAATCTCCTGCTCTAAATCGGGCATTTTTCCGATATATACTTAATGGTGTTTATAAATTTCCAGACTAAAGAATGCCTGTTTTGTGCAGAGACCATACGGGCCCGCGCAATCAAGTGCCGGTTCTGCGGAGAATTTCTAAACGGCGACAAGGCCAGGGCTCTGGCAAAAGAACGGGTATCTAATACGGAATTATCCGAGGACGAGGAAGACGAGGAAACAGAAGATAACGTCCTGTTTGCGGCGAGGCCTTCTCTTTGGGGGATAACATCGACGATAATAAAAGGTATGTGCCTTATTATATTGGCGTATCTTCTGATAAAATATCCTATTGAGAAGCTTGCTGACGATTTGCTGAATTTAAAACTTACGGAAAATCAGATTTTAGCCGCCGGTATGTACCGAGAAATTACCGGCGTTGCTCTTGGCCTGGTTGTTGTGCTTATTCTTGTTTTGAAAATCGTCAAGTTAAAAATGATTTATTACGAAGTTTCTCCTGACAGGATTGAATGGGGCCGGGGCATCCTCGACAGACATGTCGATAATATAGATATGTTCAGGGTGATAGATCTGAAGATGCGCAGGAATTTATTGGATTGTATTGTCGGAATAGGTTCTGTTGGGCTGATAACGACCGACAAGTCAGACCCGGAGTTTGAGTTCGAAAAGGTGCGCAGACCTCGTAAGCTTTATGATATTATCAAGAAAGCCAGCCTCGATGCAGACCGGAAAACCGGCGTCGTGCATCTGGAATAATTTTAAGAATTCTCATCATCCGGAATATATTCAATCAAATCGCCAGGCGTACAGTTCAATGCCTTGCATAAGCTGTTCAAAGTTGAAAAGCGAATTGCGCGTGCCTTGTTGGTTTTAAGAATGGACAGGTTGTTTACCGCAAGACCTGTGGCCTGGGCCAAATCTTTCAGCTTCATCCGCTTGTCCAAAAGAACATAATCAAGTCGAATGTTAATCATTTGTAAATCTCCTTTTAGACAAGCGATTTTGACTCTTCAATAACGGGCATAAGACGCCGCAAAATCTGGCCAAGTCCGATCAGAATCAAAACTTTTACTGCAGTAGAAATCACTGCAAGAAATATCACACCCACCCGTGTATAAATAGACGGAGAACTGTAACTTGGGGCGATGGTATAAACCCAAACGACACTCAAGATGGTCAGAAGTGCATACAAGTAAAAAAACATATCTCCATGACGGAGTATCCAGCCTGGTTGATAATCCCTTTCGACCAGGTACTTGATAAATTGCACGAGTCCCAGTATTCCTATTCCGATAAAGAAAATATTGAAGGCACTTAATGGCATCGCAATAATCATCTCAACACTTTTCGGAGTATGCCAATACCCGAACTTTGATAAAAGTACTGACAACGTTATTGCACATACGCTAAGCACTCCCAAAATCAGAATCAACAATCCTATGGATCGAAGATTTTCACAGTAAAACTTTAGTAACCGCCTGTTTTTGTCAGTGATTTCGTTCATTTCGTTTCTCCTTATCATGCTTTAAGATGTCAAACCTATTTCGTTGAAATATACACGATAGTCATTATGTTATCAATGAAAAAAATAATATTTTTGTACAATTTTTGTAATGCGTTTAATGAACTGGAGTTATATAAGCAGGTAGGGGATTCAGATTGTGATAGCTTTACTTTCAAGCTCAAGCAATTTCTTTTTGAGGATTATTCCGCCGGGGGCGGAGAAGCCGCCCATCTTGCCGTCGCTGCGGATTATTCGATGGCAGGGGATAATTAATGGCAGAGGGTTATTGGCGAGGACGCTGCCGACAGCACGGGATGCGTTTGGTCTGCCTGCTTTTTTCGCTAATTGGCCGTAAGTTATTGTTTGACCGATTTCTATTTTCCTGCAGGTTGTCAAAACAGATTTGCCGAATGAGGTGAATCCATCGAGGATAAGAGGAATATCCCTGCTGAATTTTACACAATCGCCCTTGAAGTAGTTGGTTATCTGCTGCTGAAGAATTTTGCAAAAGGATTTATCATATTGAGGATTTGGAAGATTTTTTAGGAGACGTGTTTTAATTTTTTCAGGCGTTGATCCGGGCAGTTGTGTTCGGGAAAGGCCATTTTCGGTGCCAGCAAGGCCGAAATAGCCCCATTTTGTCTGAAAAATCGTATATTTTGTTACTTTTTGCATATTTTACCTGAATTGTATGCCTAAAATATTAACTAATACGTCAAATTCATTGACGCAAGGGTAAAATTCTGTTAAATATATTAGTTTTTATAAAAAAGGCGGATAGCTTCCAGGATTTGCTTTCGACTTTTTTGACTTTTTGGATTTGATTTTATGTCTCTTGAAGAACTGAGAAAGAAGATTGACGAAATTGACAATCAGCTTGTCGAGCTGCTCAACGAGCGTGCGCGCGTTGTCGTAAAGATAGGAACGCTGAAGACCAAAACCGACAAGCCGGTTTATTCGCCTGACCGCGAAAAAGATGTATTTGACAGGATTGCCAGGGCCAATAAAGGGCCGCTGCCGGACAGGTGCCTGATAGCTATTTGGCGTGAGCTGATGAGCGGGTCTTTTGTTTTGGAAAGACCTTTGCGAATCGGCTACCTCGGTCCGGCCGGGAGCTTCAGCCATACCGCCTCAATGCTCAAGTTCGGCCAGAGTGTCGAATATGAGCCATTGGTTGACATCACAAGTATCTTCGATGAAGTGAGTAAAGGTCATTGCGACCTGGGTCTTGCGCCGGTGGAGAATACCAAGGGCGGCGGCGTAATAGAGACGCTTGATGCCCTGATAGATTCGAACGTTAAGATCTGTGCCGAGGTTCAGATGGCAATTCATCACAGCCTTTTGGGTAATTGCTCGCTGGAAAAAATTGAGAAGATTTACTCCAAGCCCGAAGTATTCGCTCAGTGCCGAAACTGGCTCAGTGCCACATTTAAAGAGGCACAAACTGTGCCGGTGGCTTCAACCGCCCGGGCGGCGCAAATGGCGGCCAGTGAGCCGAATACCGCTGCGATTGGTTCCAATGTGGCGGCGGAACTGTATGGGCTGAGAATCATCTGCGAGAATGTCGAGGATATTACCAACAATATAACCAGATTTTTGGTAATCAGCAAAGAAGACGCAAAGCCTACGGGCGAAGATAAAACTGCTATGTTATTCAGCACCTCTCACAAGGCCGGAGCTTTATCTGATGTGCTTGATGTTTTCAAGAGATACAATATCAATATGACAAATATTGAGTCAAGGCCAAGCAAAAAGAGAGAATGGGAATACTATTTCTTTGTGGACTTTTTGGGACACAGAACGGACAAAAATATTCAGGATGGACTGGCGGAAGCTCGTAAGCATTGCTTGCAGCTTTCTGTATTGGGAAGTTTTCCCAGATCAACGGAGCTGCTTTAATTTGGATTGATAATTTTTAATGAGCTAAGAACTGCGAACCAAGAGGTGATTAGGAGAGTTTTATGAGAAAGCCGTTTGTAGCTGGTAACTGGAAAATGAATACTGACACCTCCAGCTCTGTAGAGTTGGCTAAGGGTATTGCTTCGGGTGCGACCGAGACGGCGAGCGCGAAAGCGACTGTGGCGGTTTTTCCGCCTTTCATTTATTTGCAGTCTGTGATTAAAGCTCTTGGCACATCAAGCGTCGGCGTAGGCGCACAGGATGTTTACTTCGAACCTGACGGAGCTTTTACGGGCGAGATAAGTACATCGATGCTGAAAGATATTGGTTGTACCTATTGCCTCTGCGGCCATTCGGAACGCCGGCATGTCATCGGTGAGAATGATGAGCTGATAAATAAGAAACTTGCTGCTGCAATTACCAGCGGGCTGTTGCCGATATTGTGTGTTGGCGAGCTGCTTGCAGAGCGGGAAGCTTCGAAAACGAATGATGTTGTAACCCGGCAGTTGGAAAACGGTCTGGCCGGCCTGAGCGAAGAAAAAGTCTCTGCGGTAACCATAGCTTATGAACCGGTCTGGGCCATAGGAACGGGTCTGACGGCGACACCGCAGCAGGCGCAGGAAGTACATCATTTTATCCGAAAACTTTTAGCCAAGATGTATAGTGGTGAGCTGGCCGAGGGAATTCGCATTCAATACGGCGGCTCAGTAAAGCCCGACAATGCTGCAGAGCTGATGGCTCAGCCGGATATAGACGGCCTGTTGGTCGGCGGGGCAAGTTTGAAGGCGGAGAGTTTTCTTGCGATTATTCAGGGAGCAATTTAATCTGCGATTTACTATTTACTATTGAAAGCGTCGACAAAGATTCCGCAACTATAGTAAATAGAAAATAATAAATAATCTGTTGAAAGGATTACGAATATGACAGTTTTTCCATTGTTAGCAGTTGGTTTTATTATGAAGATGGTAGCCGCTTTGTTCATTATTTGCTGCGTGTCCCTGGTTTTAATCATTTTGATTCAGAAGGGCAGAGGAGGCGGTTTGAGCGGGGCATTCGGCGGTGCTATGGCCAGCGGAATTCTGGGCTCAAAAACCGGCGACTTCCTGACTTGGGTGACAATAGTGTTAGTGGGTGTTTTTCTGACCCTCGCAGTGGTGATGGCCAAGTTTTACAAGCCGGAGGTAAGTGAATACGGAGAAGGCGCACCAGCCAGGCAGGAAATGCCGGCAAACCCGGAGCAGCCTTCGGTGCCTGCCGGTATGGGGCGGACCACAAGTGATGTTAATGCCGCTGCGGATGTAAATTCGCCCGGCGGTTAACGAGAGAATTTGTTCTAAAGATGGAAACAAAAAGACTGCTTATACGGCAGAATTCGGCTTGAAAGCGGAGTGTTATGATAAACAGTATGACCGGTTATGGCCAGGCACAGGGTGAGGTTAACGGCGTAAGTTACCTCGTTGAAATAAAGACCGTCAACCACCGTTACTTCAAGGCGATAATAAGGTTGCCGGAGCCGGTGGCGTTCATAGAAGAAGATATTGACAAGCTTCTGCGAAATGATATGTCACGCGGGACCATAAATTATGTCCTTCGGCTCAAGAATTCGTCGGTAAATTCGCTCTTTGATATAGATGAGACGGCCCTTAAGACCATAGCGGAAAAATTGAACAGAGCCGGCTCGTCGGCCGGTATTAATGGAGCGATTGATATTGGCAACTTGTTGAGCCTGCCCGGAATTATTCAGCCGGCATTGCCGGATAAACAAGTATCCGAGCAAATCAGGGAAAAGGTTCTGGAAGTCAGCCTGGAAGCGATAAATAAGGTCAAACAAATGCGCGCTGCCGAAGGCGGTTTCCTGGAAGCTGATTTGAAAAAACACTGCAGTGCGATAGAAAAAGACCTTGGGCAAATTAACGCCCGTGCTGATATCGTTTTGCAGGAGTATTCAGTCAAGCTAAAGCAACGGGTCGATGCGCTGCTTGCCGAGGTTAAACTGAAACTGGATAAAGAAACGCTTGCCAGAGAAGTAGCGATTTTTGCGGAAAGGTCGGATATATCCGAGGAGGTGGCCCGTCTGGATTCACATCTGCGGCAATTTGTTCAGGCCTGCCAGGCAAATGAGCTGGCCGGACGCAGGTTGGACTTCATAAGCCAGGAGATGCTCAGGGAGGCAAATACTATTGCCAGCAAGGCCTCCGATACTGAAATTATCCGTTGTGTGGTGGATATGAAATGCCGAATTGACCGGATTAAGGAACAGGTCCAGAATATAGAATAGTAAGGATACGGAACGTAAAGAGTCGAGAGTTTGTACTGGAGTTTGAATGAGCGACACAGAGAAAAGTAAAGGCAAAGTGGTAATAATGAGCGGACCATCCGGTGTCGGTAAGAGCACTATCTGCAAAGAGGTGGTTAAGCGATTAGATAATGTATATCTTAGCATCTCGGTCACGACCCGACCGAAGAGTAAAGCTGAAGTTGACGGCCAGGATTATTGGTTTATATCAGAGCAGGAGTTTCAGGAGCGAATCGATAAAGGCCTTCTATTGGAACATGCTGAAGTATTCGGTCATCTGTATGGAACGCCGAGGGACAAAGTTGAAGAAGTTGTTCAAGCCGGGAAAAATGTTATTCTGGAAATCGACGTTCAGGGCGCCAAACAGGCTCTGCTAATTTTTCCGGATGCGGTAATGATTTTTGTGTTACCACCGACCGAAAAGGACCTTGTAAAACGTATGGACAACAGAGGTAGAGAGGCTGCTGATGCTGCGGAAAAAAGGTTGAGCGGGGCAAGTGATGAGATTGCTGCGGCCTGGCAATATTATAAACATATGATTATAAATGAGGACTTGCAGCAGGCGGTGGACGAATGTGTGCAAATTATCGAGGATTCCTGCGGTAAGTCTTAAGCTCACGGTGGTGATAACAGGATGTGAGCTACGAACCGTAAAGCAGGAGGCTAACTCTTAATATAGCGAATGAAGATTGTTAAGGTTTCCATCATACGATGTATTGCAGGATGGGCCCTGAATCAGGATATGAGGTAAAAAAAATGATAGAAGAACTAAAGAGCGAAGAAATAGTAAACAAGGTTGGCGGTAGATTCAAATTGACGGCACTGGTTCAAAAACGGTTAAGTGAGCTTTTACAGGGCTCCAGGCCTTTGATTGAAGATATCGAAGGCAAAACAATGCTTGAAATTGTTGTTCAGGAAATCCTGCAGGACAAGATCGCAATCGACGACGGATTGTCGGCACAAGTCACAAGGAATGGAAAGAAAAATTAGAGATAAATCAACCCTTCGGTACACATCTGCGGTAAACGAAATACGAGATGCTTAACAATTTGAATATTCTGTTGGGTGTCAGCGGCGGAATAGCTGCGTACAAGGTGGTCGATTTGGCGAGTAAGCTGACCGCTGTCGGTGCCAAAGTAAATACCGTAATGACTGAAAATGCCTGTCGACTCGTTGGCCCGCCGAGCTTTGAGGCCGTGACAGGATCGGCTGTTTTTACGAACCTTTGGAACACGCCAGAAGAATATAAAATAGGGCACATAGCTTTGGTCGACTGGGCTGATATTATTGTTGTGGCGCCTGCGACGGCTAATATCATAGGCAAAATTGCGAACGGCATCTGTGATGATTTACTTAGTACAACCCTTTGTGCGGCCTGGCGTCTGATTCAGTCGGAGGCCGCGTTTTTGGCTCCCGCTATGAACAATAATATGTGGAACAATCCAGCCGTGCAGCGCAATGTCACGACCATAAAAGAAATGGGCTTTCAACTGATTGGCCCAGTTAAGGGCCGGCTTGCCTGCGGAACCGAAGGCATCGGCAGGATGTCCGAACCGAAAGATATCCTGAAGGTAGTAGAAAAAGTTGCTGCAAAGATTAATAAAAAATAATCCCGAATACGAAGCACAAATTACCGGATACACTTCGCGAGATACCAGATGCGAATTTTAATTACAGCGGGCGGCACCCGGGAGTACATCGACCCGGTCCGATTTATTTCCAATGCGAGCAGCGGCAGGATGGGTTGTGCCCTTGTGCGTGCCGCCCTCAGAGTTGGTCATGAAGTAACACTTATAACTGCGCCGATCAGCCAAAGCCCCCCAAAGGGGGCAAAAGTAGTCGAAGTTGAAACCGCCGCTCAGATGTTCGATGCTGTCAAGAAGGGCTTTGAGATTTGCAATTGTCTGATTATGGCTGCGGCGGTTTCTGATTTTACTCCCGCCCGAACAGCTAAAATAAAAATCAAAAAGAGCAATAAGTCTCTGACCCTCAAATTAAAGCCGACAGCAGACATTCTCAAATGGGCGGGTAAGCACAAAAGAAAAAATCAAATCGTTGTAGGTTTTGCTTTAGAAGATAGAAACCTTCGACAAAATGCCGAAATAAAGCTTAAAGAAAAGAATCTCGATATGATAATCGCCAATACATCCGCTGCAATCGGCGCCGGCAAGTCAACAGTTCAAATCAAGACGCCCGACTGCAAATGGTTAAAACTTCCGATGACGACAAAAAATACCATTGCCGCGCAGATAATTCGAAAGATAGAAAGTATATTAGGATAAGCGGAAGTTCGCCCGATATATTTTTAGCTTACTGCTTTGGCAGGTCGGGGAATACACCTGAGACGGCGCTGTTTACAAGTTTGTGGTCTTTGATATTGAGCGCCGCGGCATGGCATGCGTCAACAGCGGTAAAAGCATCGACGCCCAGCGAGGCAAGCTCACGCACATAGGGCAGCGTTGCGTTGCATAGCGCCTGGCTGGATGTTCTGCTTACGGCGCCAGGAATGTTGGTGACACAGTAATGTACTACACCATCTACTATATAGGTCGGTTCATGATGAGTTGTAGGCCGGCATGTTTCCACGCAGCCGCCCTGGTCCACACAGACGTCAACGATAACACTGCCGGTTTTCATTTTCTTAAGCAGCGAGCGGTTGATTAATATCGGAGCCCGGTCGCCGGGAATCAGTACTGCCCCGATTACCAGGTCTGCATGGACTGCGTAATTCTCAACTGCATGTGGGTCACAGTAGATAGTTGTTACGTTAGCGGGCATAATCTCATCGAGATATCGCATCCGGTTGAGGTCGATATCCATAATGGCTACGTTTGCACCCATTCCGGCCGCTATATGTGCGGCGCTGGTGCCGACGATTCCACCACCGAGGATTAAGACGTTGGCCGGGGCGACACCGGCAACTCCGCCCAACAAAATTCCTCGTCCCATCGTTGGACGTTCTAAATATTTAGCCCCCTCGTGGACAGACATTTTGCCGGCTACTTCGCTCATCGGTGTAAGTAGAGGCAAGCGGCCGTGAGTGTCCCTTAACGTCTCGTAAGCTATCGCGGTAATACCCGCCTCTAGGCATCCGACCGTTAGTTCGCGCGAGGCGGCAAAGTGGAAATAACAAAACACAGTTTGTCCTTGGCCAAGAATGGCAATCTCGGGTAGTTGTGGTTCCTTGACTTTTACAATCATTTCGGTCTGAGCATAAATCTCCTCGGCCGTTTTCACGATTTTCGCCCCCGCCGCCGAGTATTGCTCATCGTCAAAACCGCTACCTAAGCCGGCATCCTGCTCAACGAGCACAGTATGACCATCACGGCAAAGCAACTGCGCACCAACCGGCAGCAATGCCACACGGTATTCATCTGTCTTGGTCTCTTTTGGAACGCCAATAATCATCTTGAATTCTTTATCGGCTGATACTGAATAATTGTTCACTCGATTTCGACTTGTGCCGGCAGAAATGTACAAATCAAAGCAAAGAAACATAGCTAAAAAATGATGGCAAAATATCAAGGCTTAATGAGAAAGGGCCTGTTGTTTTTCCATTCGACCTTCATTTTGGAAATGTACCATGTTTTGCCTCGGTCGTTGTTACCTTGAAAGAATAAATACGTTTGGCCGTTATTATCTACGAAAATACCGGGGTGTCCGGATTCGCTCGAATTCCACTGCCCTGGTTTTCCATTGGCAAGCAGAGGGGTCTCGGACAGTCGTTTCCATGAAATGCCGTCTTTGCTCACGGCGCATCCTATCTGTTGAGGTTGATTGTTATAAGCGCCTGCATAGAACATAAAGAATAGCCCGTTATGTTTACATACGGCAGGGGCCTCGATGCACTTTTTCTCCCAGGGAAGTTCCGGCTTAAGAATAGGGCCGTCACATAGCTGTGTCCAGGAAGTGCGTCCAAAATCCGAATCTATAGGAGCACCGGCGACCGCAAGCATCTGAATTTTCATTGATGGATCACGAGTGGCGCAATAGAGCAGTAATCGGCCATTGTGCTCGATTACATCTGCGTCAATTGCTCTTCCTACGTTCCATTGGCCCGTCGGCGAGAAGATCGGATTCATGGGATTCCGGGTGAAGTGAATTCCATCGTCGCTGAAGGCGTGACATATTGCGTCCTTTGGGCCGTTGCCGTAAGTTTGATAGAAAAGATGCACTTTTTTATTAAGGACAATAGCTGCCGGTGCTGCTAAACCCTTCTTTTCATATTCTCCAGCCGGGAGAATATCACCGATTCTGTTCCATGACTGAAGATCATTGCTTCCGGCAATCCCTATAGCCCAACCGTCCCGGGGACGGCCGTCTCCGAATGGTGGAATTGAGTAATACATATAATATTTGCCGTTAAAATTAACGACATCCGGGTCCTTGGAAAAAGGTCGCCCTCTTGAACGGTCAGCAAATAACATTATGCCCTGTAGAGATGCTGTGACGGCTTGCAATTTCGGTTGGGGATAAACCAAAAACGCTGTCAGTACACCGAGACCGACCATCGTTATCAAAGATTGATTTTTTAGCGGCTTATTCATCCTGTAGTTTTTGTTAATTCGTGTCTTTTATGCCGAGGTCGTCTTTTGTGAGAATGGACTCGAATGTATAACCGGCTTCGGTGATGTTTTCTTCGGCCCCCTGTTTGCGGTCGATAACGCAGACGATTTTTTTAACGGTAGCGCCCGCCTCCGTAATGATTTTGGCTGCTTCGACGACCTGTCCGCCGGTAGTGGCTATGTCCTCTACTAAAAGAACAACGTCACCTTCCTTTAAAACGCCCTCAATCATTTTGCCGGTTCCGTAGCCCTTTTTGCTATTTCGGATAATGATCCAGTTTTTACCGGCTTCCATCGCCGTAGCCGCCGCTAAGGCCACGCCGCCTAATTCAGCGCCCGCTATCAGGGTAACATCGTCGGTAATATGCTTGGCAAATTCACCGCCGAGGGCCTTGAGTATGTCCGGACAGGTCTCGAAAAGATATTTGTCGAGATAGTATTTACTTCGCTTACCGCTGCGGAGGACAAAATCACCTTCCAGATATGCTGTTTCTTTTATTCGCTTTATTAGTTCTTCTCTTGTCATAATAAAATTTACCCTGTAGTTAGATTTCAAAAATAACTATTCTTTATTACAATCCGTTAAAATATAGTTGCAGCACAAGTTAATGAAATAAAAAAGGTATTGCACATCCTGTGGTAAACCTGCCGGCATCAGAGCACAAAAAAGCGACGCTTTCTGCAATGTCCTGCGGCGAGGTATTGGTTCGCTTTTGCCATGCCGGGCCGTGGTCACATTGTTCAATAGCTTCGTTTAAGCTTTCGATTGCGAGTACAGGTCCCGGACTGATGATATTAACGGTTACACCATTACGCCAGGCTTGGTCGCGCACCTGGAGCATTGCATGTGTTCTGGCCGCCTTACCGACATTGTAAGAGTAAGCGGGGGACTCATAAGGCGGCAATAGGGAAATTCCAATTACTCT
>CAZIAN010000031.1:20880-22289 GCA_964537355.1 uncultured Pirellulales bacterium
GCCTCTATAGCAATTGCATCGCCGTTGCGGCTTTTGATGTGGTTGACTATGGCTTGTGCATCTTCTTTACTTGTGCGATAATTTATAGCAACTTTTGCTCCTTCACGAGCCAGTGTCAGCGCAATGCTTCGCCCCATGCCCTTGCCGGCAGAACCTGTAACCAAAGCTACTTTATCCTTCAGCGTCATCTTGTTCTTTAGACTTTTAGTTCCACTTTTTGATTCAGTTCTTTTCGGTATTTTTTGCGAACCGGCGTTACGACATCGCGGATGAATTCATCGACCTGCTGCGGCGCCCTGCCGATGTATTTGCTCGGATCCAGCACTTTTTCAAAGTTGATTTTATTAAAAGAAATATCAGCTTTTAGTCGGTTAATTAAATCGTTGGGCCTGCCGAATTTTTTGACCTGCGCGGCGGCGGCTTGTGAATGCAGCCTGATTTTTTCGTGCAGTTCCTGTCTGTTTCCGCCGGCCTTGACCGCAGCCATAAGGATATTCTCGCTGGCCATAAAAGGCAGCTCGGCGGCGACACGGGCCGCTATCACTTTTGGATAGATTACAAGCCCGTCTGTCACGTTAATAAGTATTTGCAGAATTCCATCGACAGCCAAAAATGCTTCCGGTATTACTATCCGCCTGTTGGCCGAGTCATCGAGCGTTCTTTCGAGCCACTGTTCCGATGCCGTCATTTGTGGGCTGGTGGCCAGGCTCAATACCAGCCTGCTCAGGGACGTCGCCCTTTCACACCGCATCGGATTCCTTTTATAAGCCATCGCCGAAGAGCCTATCTGACTTTTTTCAAAAGGCTCCTCGACTTCTTTCAGGTTTGCGAGCAGTCTGATGTCATTGCACATCTTGTGTGCTGATTGTGCGATTGAAGCTAAGGTGTTTACGATAAGGGCGTCGATTTTTCGCTGATATGTCTGACCTGTAACGGCGCAGGTTTTTTTGAAGCCGAACGCGGCCGCGACGAGCTTATCAAGCTGCTTGACTTTGCCGTGCCTGCCGTCGAAAAGCTCTAAAAACGAAGCCTGTGTTCCTGTAGTGCCTTTGACTCCTCTAAACGGCAGTGTTTCGAGTCGGTGTTCGAGTTCCTGCAGGTCCATCGCAAACTCATAGCACCAAAGCGTTGCCCTTTTGCCAACGGTAGTCAACTGGGCCGGCTGATAATGTGTAAAACCTAATGCGGCGACAGAGCGGTGCTTTTTTGCAAATTTACTAAGAAGATTTATTAACGCCGCAAGTTTGGCTGCGATAAGCTGCATTGCCTCTTTCATTATGATCAAATCGGCATTGTCGCCGACATAGCAGCTTGTCGCTCCGAGGTGAATAATCGGGTCGGCTTTTGGTGCAACGTCACCGAAGGCATAGATGTGCGCCATAACGTCATGACGGAACTGCTTTTCATAG
>CAZIAN010000032.1:0-21933 GCA_964537355.1 uncultured Pirellulales bacterium
AAGAGCTTCGGTTGAAAAAGGGGTGGAATTATGTTCCTTACTTATGCCGCGAAGTTCTTATTAAATCCATTTTGGATGTGTGGGAGTCCTTAGAGAAAAAGAAGGCCATAGAAGACAACAGACAGTTCTTTGCCTCCGTATTAGAGAAATTCAAGACTGTAAGCATTTATTCACTGAACTATGACTCTCTTTTGTATGAAGCTATAAAGCAGATTAAGGTAAAAGGTTTCAAGAGGTTAGGAGAAACAAAACACGAGGTTGAGAAAACTTTCAAGACAGGCTTTTCCGATGGCAAGGATTTCAATCCTAAGGAATTCTATCTCAGTGATAATGTGATAGCCTTTTTACACGGGCATATCGGATTTATACCCAAAGGCGGAAAAGACAGTATGTATTTCGATGATAATTATCCAAATGCCCAGAAGAAGCGACTAAAAGGCGTTGCCAACGGCGATGTGGGCTATTTAAGACGGGGGAGTAAGGGCATACATTATAATGTTTCCATAATGAGCGGATTGGAGAAGTTTGAGAGTCTATATGAAAACCCGTATGCTTGTTATATTCAGCGCTTGAGCGAAGATGTCATGGAAAGCGATTATATAGTCTTCATTGGCAGCGGGTTGGGAGATTACCACATTAACTTGTTTGCAACAACTGCATGGCGTTTGGCGAATGGATATGCTGAAGAGCCAGGAAATTTGTTGCGTCTTAGGAAACTGGAGGTGGGGCGAAAGAAGATAATTATCATAACATTAGGTCATGTCATCCAAAATCCGTTTTGACTGTTCCAAACCAATCTGTAATTTTCTAAAATCTCGTAGATAATTAGCAAAACAGAATGTGGGACTTTTGAGAATCACTTTTTTAGACGAGCTTTTATCCCACTGCTGGCTGAGCCAGCTCTTTTTTCTGCATACCAGAAGAAAGCGGATACTTCCATCTACGGTTTCAAGACTATAGAATGATGAAGGAACATTAACGAAAGGTATTAGACTTGGCCTAAATATTCCCTCAGATTTTTGTTAAACTGCCTTTTGGCCCGCATGGATTTTCGGCGGGTGGTCTTTTCTTTATGAAACTTTATCCTGCGACTTTCTTAGAAGAGCGGATAAATGAAGGGCGCTATGGCCGTACCGCCCAGGAGGACGAGCAAGCCCAGAAGAAGCAGTACAATTAGTATAGGCAGCAACCACCACTTTTTATTGTGTTTGAGGAAGAACCAGAACTCCGCGAGCAAGTGTGTTCGTTTTTCCTGTGCTAATTTGTCGAATTCGCCAGCTTGTTCCTGTTGAGAATTCTCAGACATTTTTTATTCTCCAAATTTTTTAGAACTGGTGGAAGTACTGTTCAAGCCCCTTAGGCGGCCGCCTGCTCATCCAATAGCTTTTTGCCGCCGGGTCAAACCTGCGATAAAGCGGGTCGCGGCCTACTAAGCGAAATATAAAGCCCACCGGCGTCAGCAGCAGATAGTAAAAAGCCGCCAGCACTATAAAGCTTACCACCCAGCCTATCGGCATTGTTAATAGTATCATACCAAGGTAAATGATTTTCGTCAACTTGAGCGAAATCATGCTGATTATAAAGACCAGAAAGCCAAAGGCAAGGATAATCAAGAGCCATTGAATCGCAACACCTTTAAGCAGATATAATAACACAGAAATGATAACCGAGGCCGCCAGTGCGATTTTACCAAAATTTTGCAGTTGTTTGCTTTTCGGGTTCCAGTCTATTTCAATTAAAGACATCTTCTATTATTCCTTTTTATCAAGTAAGTCAATCCAATATCAAGCAAGTTAATCCAATTCGAACTTTGCTTTGTACTCATCTATCTCATGCTGCTTTGCCTGAGGCTGTTCTTCTTTGTAAAGCAACTGATTTTCCATTACTAAAACATCCATATTAGTCGCCATAAAGCAGCGGTAGGCATGTTCGGCAGAGCACACAATCGGTTCGCCCCGGATATTAAAACTCGTATTGATAATTATCGGGCAGCCCGTTTTTTCCTTAAACAGGCTCATTAAACGATGCAATTTCGGGTGACGCCGGGGGTCAACGGTTTGAACTCGCGCTGAGTAATCCACATGTGTAATAGCCGGTATGACACTGCGTTTGACCTTTAGCTTTTCCAGGCCTTTGAGTTTTTCTATCTCGCCATCGGTCGATATGCGTTTGTCATTTTGGATGGGCGCTACCAAGAGCATGTACGGACTGTCTTCTTCGGGCCTCATCTGAAAATAATCAGCCACATCCTCCCGAAGGACGCAGGGAGCGAAAGGACGAAAAGACTCACGAAATTTTATCTTGAGATTCATTACCGATTGCATCTTTTCACTTCTTGCATCGCCAATAATACTGCGGTTGCCCAAAGCTCGGGGCCCAAACTCCATTCGTCCCTGAAACCAGCCGATTACTTTTTCCCGGCCGATTAGGTCCGCCACCTTATCAAATAATTGCTCCTGGTCCTGACAGGAATGATAGCTGGCATTAACAGAGTCAAGAAACAGCCGGATCTGTTCATTACTAAAATCAGGCCCAAGCAGGGACGCATACTGGCTGTCATGGCCGCCACCTTTCCGCTCATTTTTCAGCAATTGATACCATACAAACAAGGCGGCTCCAAGGGCGCCTCCGGCATCTCCTGCGGCAGGTTGAATCCAGATATTATCGAAAGGCCCTTCACGAAGAATACGGCCGTTACCTACACAGTTCAGAGCTACGCCGCCGGCTAATACCAGATTTTTCATCCCGGTTTTGTGATGCACATGCCTGACAGCGCGGAGCATAATCTCTTCGGTGACGACCTGGATTGAAGCTGCAATGTCCATTTCCCGCTGGCTCAACGGTGATTCGGGTTTTCGAGCCGGTCCACTAAAGAGCTGTGCAAACTTCGAGCCGGTCATTACGGTTTTATGGCAGTAGGGAAAGTATGACATGTCCAGCCTGAATGAGCCGTCTTCTTTGAGGTCAAGCAGCTTTTCCAATATGAGCTCGGAGTATTTTGGCTCACCGTACGGTGCCAGTCCCATAAGTTTGTATTCGCCTGAGTTGACCTTAAAACCCGTGAAGTAGGTAAAAGCCGAATAAAGCAATCCGAGCGAATGAGGAAAATGCATTACGTCTGTCAGTTTGACTTTGTTGCCTTTGCCTGCGCCGAAACTGGCCGTATCCCATTCGCCAACTCCGTCCATTGTGAGAATGGCGGCCTCATCAAACGGGCTGGGGAAAAAGGCACTTGCGGCGTGGGATTCGTGGTGTTCAGTGAAAACGTATCGGCCCTTGAACTTGTTCTGTAAAGCCTTGTCCATCTCCCGGGGCAGATGCAGTTTCTGTCGCAGCCATATAGGCATACCCATAAAAAACTGCTTAAAACCCCGTGGAGCATAACCTATATAAGTTTCGAGCAGTCTTTCAAATTTTCTCAGCGGCTTTTCATAAAAAACCACATAATCGACCTCTTCGGCAGTCAGTTGCCCAGCCCCAAGACAATACTCAACCGCATTTGTCGGGAATTGGCTGTCATGCTTGATTCGTGTAAATCGTTCCTCCTGAGCGGCGGCAATAATTTCCCCGTCACGCACAAACGCCGCAGCACTGTCATGGTAGAAGGCCGATATTCCCAAAATATTCATACTGTTATATCCATTTAAACTATATTAACACCACTACGATTAAACCATAAAAAATATTAGCTAAACCGTGAAACAAGACCGGTGCTAACAGCGATTTAGTCTTAACGAGCAACCAACCTAAAATCAATCCCGGTAAAAAAGTAATAATCGCCATTGCACTTCCAAGAATTAAACAGTGAGATATAGCGAAGATAGTTGATGATATTATTATGCCGATTATTTCCAAATATGCACGGGGTTTTTGCACGGACAAAGTTAATAAAGACAGTACATTGCTCTGAAAATACCCTCTAAAAAAAATCTCTTCGGCTACTGCGACATACATGAATTGATAAGCCAGCCATGAGAACCAACGCCCCTCCGGAATTATAGGACTTAATGGTAACTGAACATTAAAGTGTTTCAGCAACAATATGCCTACCAAAAGAAGGGGAAATACTATGGCACAAGTTGCACAGAGCACTCGCAAAATCAATCCCGGCCGTCCTACTCGCAGACCAATCTCTGCGAAACTTTTTTTCCTTAAACGGGTGGGAACCAAAGCCGCCGTTATTAATAAAAAGGGAGCCAGGAACCAGTCTCCTCTGATATTTACATTGTTGCGCAAGAGCTTTATGAGCCATATCGTTACAATCGTAACACACAGCATCTCAATCAAAAGAAGTATTCCGGCAACACTTAATTTATCTCTGCCTTCAATCAAGATTTTCAACCCCACACAAAATAAAGCATCTGGCAACCGTACCCGCCATTGCCAGATGCAAAGCCATCTTTATTATACTATGAATGTTGTGTCTTACGCTACATTATCTTTCTATTGCGTGAATCCTTTAGCTTTATCTATTTTATCCTGTTCATATTTGGCTGAGATTTTGCGGTTTTCTCAATGTTCAAACAGGCCGATCAGGGCCATAAATTTCTGTTTTTCCGTTGAAAATTGCAGATTTTAGAACCCGAACTGATAGCCAATCGTATAATACTATAGGGAGTGGTACTACGCGGGCCGAGTTACCACATCTCCATCTCCTCTCTCGGCCCGCTCTTTAAATACACACTCCAATCTTTGATATTCAACGATACAGATAGTGTATTTTTTTAGCAAGAAAATCCACTTCCCACTCCCTTCCGCCGTGTATTGTCTATTTAATTCACATACTTGTCTTGCCGGATATCATCCTTTTGCTAATCCAGATATAGGTTTTGCGGAACCTATATTAAGGAATACGCTCCTTCATTTTTACTGTGCATTATTGATAAAATATATTCTGTAGTTCATTGATATATGTATATCTATCTTGAAAATCTTCGAAAATTCAGGAAAGGTCGAAACAATGCAAGACACAATTGTCATTGAAAATGAGCCAATACCTGCAAAAGACGATTTCACTTCCATTGGGCATAAACTTTTAATCGTAGTAATCGCAGTCAACTTGATAGTGCTGATAAGCATATTTCTGTGCGCATAGCACCTTCGTCAACCTTCACATTCGACAATACACTTTATTTTCGGAAAGAAAATAAACGCCAGAAAAGTGAAATTTGGAGGGCCGCTTCTCAGAAGTAGAATTATTCCAATGTAACTACTACATAGATATTATCTATTAACGTTTTACTGTTAATGTTATTATTATTATTATTATTAACTTCCAACTGGAAGGAGTTTATCTTTTCATTGGTATCAACCAGGCTCGTTATATCCCATGAGTCAACGGCCTCGTTGGATTCACCTATATGCACAGGAGCCTTTATTGAAGCCCAAACAACCCGCCTAAAGGGCCAGCCTCTGCCTATAGACCATTCTAATTTTCCCTGTGCAAACCGCTCTTCCTCGAAGTGTTCGATAAAAACTACGACCGACCTTATTTGAGCATTTGGCGGGATAGGTAATATTTCTGAAAAATCATCTGAAAAATTATAAGAGGTAAATGAACCGAAGTTGGTTTCCAACCGGTTATTATCACTGGCCTGGACAAGGTTGACTTTGCCGTCTGCTAATAATGTTTTTCTACTTCTTTGATTATAACCGTTCAATACCTCCAATTTAGTTCTCTTGAATGGAGTAGGTTTTACGGTAATAGTAAATGATTGGGTGGCTACAGCCGGGATGCTGTTACTATCGGTAACCTTCACCACTACTATCTCATTAGTTTCTCCCTTGTCACTCCCTGGTTGCCACATTATTAATCCCGTAGCGGGATTTATTGTCATATCGGCAGGTTTGGTGGATAAGGAGTATGTCAGGGTATCTCCCACATCCGGGTCGATGGCATTAACATCATAGCTATATAATATATCAGCGGTAGCTGTAGTTACAGGTACAGAAGTAATCATCGGAGCACCCTTGATCGAGTTCAATGAATAAGAATCTGCTATATTATTCACATCGACTTCTTCGCCGGCCGGTTCTACCCTGAGTCTCATTATACTGCCCGACTGGTCCCAGTCCTGTGGATTCTGCATATGAACATGAAAACCGATTTGATAAATCTTATCCGCTGACACCGAAGTTTTTGCAATCATCGTCTTTTCTGATGCTGCCATACCCAGCGTAACAGGTTCATAGGTACGAAGCTGGCCCCTGTTCGTTGGCCCTATCACCGCACCGGCCACAATTTTTTGCTTCATATCCGGTTCACTTTGTCCATTGACGGAAACCAGTGTCAACTTCAGGGCATATGTTTCATAACCACTTATGTCGGCTCCCACTAAGCGGCCTTCTCCACCTACGCCGCTGGAGACTATGTCCAGTGAACGACAATCTGGGCTATTGCTCGGAAAATAGATGTCGAATTCCACGCCCGAGCCGGGCACAATCCTTTTGTCTTTCACATGGGCACCACCGCTATAGGCAATATGCCAGTCAAGCAAAAGCAGTTGTTCCTCCGACAACGTCAAAAAGTTGCCGGCCGGAAAATGAACGGGCTCAACTTCTTCAATCGGCTTCCTTAAATACGCGGTACAACCCGCTGCGCAAAGACAAAAAGCCAGCATCAATATTAAAAGTATATTTCTCACTGACAATCTTCCAACTTCCAGCTTCTATAATCCGGTGTTATCCCGATAATCTCTCTTTTCAGCTCAGTACAAAAGTTAGATAATTTATCGTTCTCTTCCCGATACTTTACGAAGTGACTTGAGAAACTTTTTTGGGACATGATACCCCATACTCCGTGCCCTATCAATATCCTCCCACGCTCTTTCGAATTCACCTTTATTGTAGAATGCATTCGCACGGTCGTAGTATGCAGCAGCTAATCTTGGATTCGTCTGAATGGTCTTGGTAAACGACGTTTTTTGAGCTGCTTCTGATATTGTTTTTTGAGGCTCTTCAAGAACATGAGATTTCTCCTCGCGAATCATAATTTATCCCCTTTCACAAGAAAATAAACTTACTTTTCATCACTACACTATCCATCGGCGTCTTCAGGCAGCTACTTTATAAGAACATAAGGCTTAAAACAGCCATGAGCATTGATGGCGAAAAAGGAAATAAAGGTTACAGCAGTACCTTGGGGCAAGAAAAATGGCGAGCGTTCCTCCACAACCGCTCGCCATATCACTTACAGGGCCTTTGTTTTCAAATACCTTATCGTCAAGAAATAATACCTCCTTAATCCGAGGTCAGAAAAAAAACAATATTTCGGCACAAATCATCACCCTTATGGTATTCCTCTTAACATAGAGCCCCTAAATGGAGTTCTATATCGAGGTGAATACGACAAAAAACCATTTTTTGGGCATATTCTCTGTTCGTGCTGAACAATTGGCATTTCTATTAATTCCTTTTTGACTTTTATTGTCATTGAAATATAGTATGATTCCTTTAAGGAGCAGCTCAGAGTGAACTTCTCTTTGTTTTAACCGGTCTTCCACCGGCAAAGGAGATTGAAAGTAAAGTAAATGAGGAGTCTTATCAGAATTTGCAGGTGATACATTCGCAGGTCGTGTAATTGATACATTTGTTATAAAAGGAAACACTTTCAAGTTAATTCAACGATATCTATTAGCAATCTTTGGAAAGGATTGATTTCAATGAAACGAATGAAAAATTGTTCGATGTTTTTTTCTATAGTAACTCTGGCACTATTGACCAGCAGCATGATCCTCTCCGATGGAACCGCCCTTGGAGCGGCTGACACAATCGACCAAAACCGTATTAAATACATCGCTACGCTGCTTCCTGAAAAACCGGTGGGCTTTGGTTCGCCCATTTCAGATAGGAACGCATGGAAAAAACTGGCCGGAAATGATTCATTTCATAAAATAATCCTCGACGCAGAAAAGCTTCTGCAGCAACCTATTCCAGACCAGCCTGATGACCTGTTTCTGGATTTCTCCCGCACCGGCAACCGCACCCGCTGGCAGAGAGTCAGTGGCATTCGGCGTGGTAGAGTCCGCACGCTTACTCTGGCCGAATGCCTGGAAAATAAAGGCCGTTTCATACCTGCCTTCGAAGAAATTGTCAGGATGCTCTGCTCCGAACGCACATGGGTCATGCCGGCACACGACGCTAAACTCACCAACTTTAACCGAACAAGCACGGACATTGACCTCGGCTCTTCTACGCTTGCCTGGTCCCTGGCAACCGCAGATTACCTGCTGGCCGATAAACTAAGCCCCGAAATTCGCCGGATTATCCATAACAACCTTGATGAACGTATCTTTGAACCTTATCGGGCTATGGTCATGGGAAAACGTGATCAAAACTGGTGGATGACCACAACAAACAACTGGAACGCCGTTTGCCTGGCGGGAGTAACCGGTGCGGCACTTGCCGTCATCGATCCGCCTGAGCAGCGCGCCTTGTTCATAGCCGCGGCGGAAAACTACTCAAAATACTTCCTCGATGGATTCACTGATGACGGCTACTGTTCCGAAGGCCTCGGCTATTGGAACTATGGCTTTGGCTACTATATCATGCTCAGCGAAATGATTCACCAGGCCACCGGCGGCAAAGTGGATCTGCTCCAAAATAACAAGGCCAAACAAGCCGCCACATTCGGCGCAAATATCAAAATCATCAATGATGTTTATCCGGCCTTCGCCGATTGTTCCATCAGAGCCCAGCCCAGCTCTAAGCTGATGTATTTTATCAGTCGGCGCTTAGGCCTGGCATTGCGCTCCTGGGAACAAATCGATCCGGTCTCTCCAAGCGGCTCTTTGTATCAAAGTATGATGTATTCCTTTCCCAATTCCGCTTCCCGCACTCCACTTAGTCAAGGTCCCTCCCAAGGCCCCGGCATACGCTCCTGGTTTGATAAAGCCGGCATCCTAATCTCCCGGCCAGGTGCTAATTCGTCCTCGCAACTGGCCGTCGCCCTAAAAGGCGGCCATAATCAGGAACATCACAACCACAACGATGTCGGCTCATTTGTCGTAGTATTGGGCGATAAACCCCTGCTGCTTGATCCCGGCGGTGAAGTCTATACCGCCCGTACATTCAGCTCCCGCCGCTACGAAAGCAACGTCCTTAATTCCTTCGGCCACCCCGTCCCTGTTGTCGCCGGCAAATTACAGCAAACCGGCAGCAAGGCCCGTGCCCGCATAGTCAGCCGAAACTTTACCGACAGTACCGATACACTGGTTTTGGATATTTCTTCTGCTTATAATGTGCCGGAATTAAAAAAGCTCGAACGTAAATTCGTCTATTCCCGCATCGGCAAAGGTTCTTTATCTGTAACCGACGAAGTTACCTTCTCCAAGCCTTGTAACTTTGGCACCGCATTGATTACATTCGACAGTTGGAAACAACCCTCTTCTCGTTCATTGACTGTCCATGACTCAGAAAAAGCTCTGCGCGTGGACATAAAGATAACCGGTTCAAACTTTAAAATAGAGCCGGAAACTATCAACGAAGACGTCAGCGCCGGGAAAAAACCCACCCGATTGGGCATTAACCTTACAGAACCTGTGACTCATGCCCTTGTTTCCCTTAAAATTACTCCTCAGGAATAACGCAGCAGGAGAATATATATAAGAATAGACAGGATAAACACTTATACGCCAAAGTAGAGTTCTGAAGCCGACGCTCTGTCCAATTAAACTCCAGGTGACATTAATCAGCACTATATCGATTCTGCCCATAAGTTATCGGTCTAAGCTTTTTTTTGCAGTATTTATATTATTTAGCGATTTTCAAGTCACAAAAACATTACCTTATGGCACTTAGTATATAGAGACAGACAGTGTTTGACAGAGTTCTCAGAAAATTTAACATTTGCTTAAAAAAGACAACCGGCGGTTTCGCTTTTTAACGTGAAAATTCTGCCTGAATATGTTATTATAAAAGTATCGTTAAAGGTAAGGTAGAAGATGAAAAGAAATAACTCATACAACCAGATTAGAGTCTTATTCACTATTGTATCAGCGATAGCCGTTTGCTGGGTTTCTGTTGTTCAGGCCGAACGACCAGACTGGAAGCGAAAAGAAGTCGATTGGCGAACTACCGGCGGCGGCCGTGTAAAAGCCATTAGGTATTCTGAAGATAAGGAACCATTGCTATACGATGGAAAAGCTGTTAATAAGCCGGACGTGGTAAGAGAGAGGATATTGCTGAAAGAGCTGCCTTCCGAGAAGCCGTCCATTAATATCCTGTCGCTGCCGTCTGTGATGGCGATGACAATCGATTCTCCCCCCATAGATGGATTCGTGCCGAGGATTGTTCTTAGCGTTACAGATGAGAGTTCAGATGACTTCGATTGGGTGGCTCAAACGCATATGTCTGTAGTCGGCAGGCAACTAACGGATAATCCGGAGACCGACTTTACCATCGGTTTGTTTGACACCGGTGCTTCCGCCCACATAATAAGCTACGCCGGCGCTAATCGCACAGGCATCTATGATGCCGACTTAATTACAACGAGTATGACAGAGATTCAAGGTGCAACGAACTCTGTTTTTGGATGGGTGAGTAAGCCTTTGGCTATCTTCGCGGATGGACTGGCAGCCATCGAGCCGAATGGAATGACTCTGGACAGCTCAAATATGTTTGGCCAGAGCAATGTCTCAGTTATTATCGGAGACTTGCCGCCTGAAGACAAGCCTGATTTGCCAACTGTCGTAGGTTCACCCATGAGCGTAAATTTCGTAACAGCAATCAATAACGGCCGTCAGATCAGCGTTACATATGACGGCAACGACCTTTCATCACCTGACATAAAATTTTATGACCACGACGACCCCCGGATACCGGATTACGCCAACCGCATACCTCTGAATCTAATTCCCTCCGGTGCGCAAAATATACAGTACATTCCGGACCTCGAAGCTATTATGGATTTTATTTTCCAGCCCGGCAGCCCTTCTATCATCGTGGGAAACTCGGCTCAAAGCCTGTTTTTCGTTGACAGTGTGGATCTTCGCAACGATGACTTCAGTGCAATCGATAAACAGCGTTTCATGTTAGACACCGGCGCCCAGATCACTGTTATCAGCTCAGGTATCGGCTCACGTCTCGGACTCAGTCCGGATAACGCAGATTTCGAAGCCGAGGTTCAGGACGTAACAGGGGAGACAACTCTCGAACCGGGCTTCTATATCGACTCCCTCGATATACCGGCACTCGGTGAGTGGCTGAGATTTACAAATGTTCCAGTCGTTCTGCTTGATGTCGCCTCACCGGAGGGAGGAACTCTCGAAGGCATAATCGGCATGAATCTCTTTGTGAATTTCAACCTTGTTTTACGGGGCGGAGGCCTAATGGGACAGGACCCTCCTTCTCTGGAATTCGAGCTTATCACCGAGCATCTCATCGCTGATATTGCCCCTGAAGGCGGTGATGGTATAGTTGACTATCTGGACTTTGAAGCATTTGCTAATGCCTGGCACAGCACTACAACCTCTCCCAACTGGAATCCAGCAGCAGACCTGGCGCCTCCTCTTAATCCGGATGGTATTATAGATACGCTTGATCTATCAATATTTTTCGACAATTGGCTCAAAACTGCTTCCAGATAAATACCTTCAACTCTGAGAGAAAAAACGTCAAAAACACATACGGTTCTTCTTGTCTATTTATCTATCAATACGTCAATTCCTTCTTACAGATTAAGGCAACTGTTTGACAACATCACACTTTACGAATATTATTCATAAAATCCTAATCCGTTTAACACTTTATAGGACGACCGAATGAGAATCATCCTGGATTTGCTGTATTTGTCAGCCGCGATAGCATATGGCCCGGTGATTATATATCGAGCTATAAGATACAAACGCTACCGGACCGGCTGGGACCAGCGATTTGGTAAAATCTCCCGCAGGAGTCCTCACAAAAAATGCATCTGGCTTCACGCCGTGAGCGTAGGCGAGGTCAATGCAGCCAAGACAATCATCAACCAGCTTGAAAATAAATTCGGCGATTTCGAAATCGTTATCAGCACAACCACAGATACAGGCTTTGCCCGTGCAACAAATCTTTTCAGCAAGAATCACCATGTTTTCTATTTCCCCTTTGATTTTTATCTTATAATAAAACGCGCATTCAGAAATATTCGACCGGACATTTGTCTGCTGATGGAACTGGAAATTTGGCCTAATTTTGTTCAATTCGCAAAACAATCAAATATTCCCGTCATTGTTGTTAATGGCCGAATGAGTGATAAAAGTTTTCCAAGATATCAAAAAATAAAACCGCTCGTTAAGAAAATGTTTGGAAAAATCAGCCTCACTCTCGCCCAAACCGAACAATATGCCCAACGATTCAAAGAACTCGGCTGCCAGGATGAAAAAGTAATTGTAACCGGCTCATTAAAATACGACACCGCCCAAATCACCGACAAAGTTCATGGAAGTGATGCCATTGCAGCACAACTAAATATTGGCAGCGAAAGATTATGGGTTACAGGCGCTACGGGAAATGATGAAGAAAAAATATTGCTCGATGTCTATGAAAAATTAAAAGAGGATACCCGGTTCGCTGACCTGCGTTTAGTGATTGTGCCGCGTAAACCTGAAAGATTCGATGAAGTTGCACAGCTAATAGAACGCAGAGGTCTTCCCTTAATCCGCTACAGCCGGATTAAAAACAACACCACCCCAATGCCAACCGATAACCAGGCGATTATTCTGGGTGATACAATGGGTGACTTACGGAAGTTTTACTCACTGGCTACAATAATCTTCGTTGGCCGGTCTCTCGTACCAATGGGCGGCTCAGATATGGTCGAAGCCGCAGCTCTCGGAAAATGCACTGTATTTGGACCACATGCCTTTAATTTCAAACAGACTGTTGACGCTCTTTTAGCCGACTCCGGTGCTATTATGGTCAAAGACCAGGAAGAATTGCTTCAGACAATGCAGAAATGCCTCACAGACACTGATTTCGCCCAATCAGTAGCCAATAATGGTCGAGAGGTAATAAGAAAAAACCAGGGCGCCACCAAAAATACTATCGATCAAATCGCAAAGTTTCTTACCACTGCCTGAAAAACGTTTTGCCCAGAAGCGGTTTCAAAACAACTTCTAATAATCAGCTTTTCAGTTTTTCAGCCGTTGCCCTGATATGGGCCGGACTGGTTCCGCAGCAGCCGCCTACAATATTAACACCGGCTGCATATATTTTCTCAACCACCTCCGCAAAATCCTCAGGCGTAACTTTATAAACCGCCTGGTCTTCAACTAATTCAGGCCTGCCCGCATTAGGCTCAGCATAAATTATCACATCAGCCGACAGCGCCCTTACCGCTGAAACATATTTCTCCGCCAGCTCAATATATCCTTCAAGAGAGAGAGTGCCGCAATTAAATCCTACTGCATCAACCCCCAGTGATACTATTTTTGCAACCGCCGTCTCAACGTCAACACCCATCATCGTCTTAAAATCATCGCCGGCCTTATCAAAAGACATCGACGCAAACACAGGCAAATCGCCGCCGATAGATTTCACTGCTTCGATTGCAACCGCTGCTTCTTCAATAGCAGTCATTGTTTCGATTATAAAACCATCAACACCGCCATCCAGAAGGGCCTTTGCCTGCCGGACATAAGCATCTTTCAAATCCTGGACCTTCAGGCTCCCCAAAGGTTCAAGGAAATCTCCGCTCGGGCCGATATCACCCAATACATATTTATTCTCCCCAGCCGCGCCTCGAGCTATTTGGACCCCTGCTTTATTTATCTTGATAGTCTCTTGGGCAAATCCATGACGACCCAGAGCATATTTATTAGCGCCAAATGTGTTTGCAATAACTGCGTCACTGCCCGCCTCGAAATAGCTGTGGTGAATATCGAAAATAATATCAGGCTGCTCAATATTCAGATAATCATTGCACTTGCCTGCTTCAATCCCACGAGCAATCAACTCGGTTCCCATCGCCCCGTCAAGCAAAAATAAATCCTGCTTAATTCTCTCTCTTAAGCTCTCCCGGGCCATACGCAATCTCCATCTTCTTATTTACTGCCGTTGTTCAACCCACTTTCCCCCTTCGTTTTTCAAAACGTACTTTAAATTTCCCGGCGGTGGACGGTCAAAAACTTTCTGCTGTCTATCGTTAAATTCCTTTGGTTTGATAGACTTAAGGTTAAGCGTAACGCCAAACGGTTCTGCCCCCCCGTCCTGGTCATATGCGATAATCTTTATCGAGGCAGGAACAAAAAATCCCTCGGATATCTCTTTGTAATCCTTCAGCTCTGCTAAAGCCAAAGCACGGCCTTTCGAGTCATAATATTCGATTTCGCTGATCAGATAATCACGCCTGCTTATGCGCATTTTCTTAATTACCACACCCTTGTTTCGTTGTATTAGTAAATCATAAGCAGCTTTATTTGAC
This sequence comes from uncultured Pirellulales bacterium, assembly GCA_964537355.1. Lineage (GTDB taxonomy): Bacteria > Planctomycetota > Phycisphaerae > Sedimentisphaerales > Anaerobacaceae > NIOZ-UU13. The sequence goes on from CAZIAN010000032.1 coordinate 14,399, forward strand.
AAAGACCAGTTCTCATCCGCTCCTGTTTCCAAAAATCCAAGAGCTTCGAATAAAGTTCTGGGATTTATAATAAGCCCTTCGGCAGAATTCTGCTCGGACCATGTCCCCCACCAGTATGTGCTGATTTCCTTTGGCCTCATTAACAGCCAGAACTCACGCTCATTCGAGCCGAGAATTATTGCCCTGGGAACAAGAGTAGCATCGCCCTGCAGGTAAATTTCAACAGGCGGCTTCATTAAAACTGTAACCTCAAGTTTTTCTTTTTTACGCTTCTTATTTTCCGGGTCATAATATTCGAAAATACACCGGCCTCTTGCTAATATTGACACCGCGTTTTGTGAACGGGCTTTCAAAACTGATAATGCCTCTGTTGCAGATTCTTTACCCGGTATGATTTCAGGAGGTTTTGGTGGCTCAATTACACAGCCGGTAAAAAACAGCATGCCGACAGCAAAACAAAACCATAAACGCAGGTTGTAATGTTGTATATCCATACTCTATACATCCGTGTGCAAAATTTGACCTATTTGTGATGATAACTGACTGACTTGCTCTTCATCGAGATGGGGATTTATTACCTCGACCCGGTTACCGGCTGACTTATCACCAACTATTCTCAAACGCCAGATTTCTTTGCCGTTTTCATCTCTGGTCGCATCATATTTCAGCAGCCTTTTCCGCATTAAAATTAACGCCAGGACAAATCGAAAGTTTACTTTCTCCTGCTCGGTCTCATTTTTCAGCCGTTCAAAAAAAGCCATCAGCATATTGTCATCTACGAATATCTTCTTTTTCTCGTCAGGACGCAAAAGCCTGCTTTTCCAGTAACAAAATACGTTCGGTTTTTCACTCCCCCAGTAATCTGCGCAATAATCCCGCCGTTGCAGTCCTTCCTCAACCTCTATCAAAGCACCAAAGTATTCTTCCCCGGGTTCAATCTTCCTGCCTGTGCCGTAGCATTGACCTAATGGTTTGTCAACTTCCCACTCGCTCATTTCCTTCTTTACCTATCTATCAAATACTGTCCATGCTATATCTAATTCTATTCGAACTTCAGCCATTTGCCTATGTTCCGCACTGTTATCGGGCCTATGCCCCTGACTTTTTGCAAATCATTAGGACTTTGAAAAACTGGATTTCCACCGTCTGCGTCACCGAATTTCTCACGATACTCTACTATCGCTCCGGCTCGTGAGGGGCCAATGCCGGGCAACCTTACCAAACTCTCTATAGGTGCATAGTTCGGATTGATCCGGCTCTCTAATTCAATTTCGCAGCTTTGGCCGGTTCCGACAAATTCAGAAACAAAACCCACGCAAAAGCAAAACGCCGCGCACACACTAAGAACGAATGCAAATGATTGAATATTCTTTTGCCTGTCTTCTCCCATATCTCTTTGCGTCGCTCCTTCGAACATCAAAACACAAGCTAAGATTTATTTACCGGCCGAAAATCCCGTCGTACAGTTTCTTCAACATCAGGTATGATTTTTTAGGTGCGAGATCGGCCGTTAACAAACCGCTGTCAGCTATGGCACTGCCCTCTGTATCGGCGAGGTGCGAATATGTCACCGAGTTGACAAATTGCTTGCTGAGAGCTATTTTATAGAACTGCTCAATCCATTGCCCCTGCTGCAACTGGCTCCACTCTTCATGCCATATACCGGCTACTTTACCATCCTGTAAACCGGTTCCATTTTTACTTGGAACTTCCACGTCGGTTATATACAAAGGTTTCGCTATCGGGGCAAAAGAATCCAGAATCGCCGATATTTGCATCATATCTCTAACGTGCATACCTGACTGATTTTTGCCAAACCGTACCTGAAGCCCGAATGCATCAAAATTAATCCCGCTCTGCACAACCATATCCATATACACTATTGGCGGAATACTGTTGGGGTTTGTCGTATAATATTCGCCCCACGGATTGCTGATTTCTATTATCTTCAGGGCCCTGCTGCTGCCCTGCTTGACTGCCATATTAGCCGCACGCGTCATTTCCAAAATCTGCTCGAATCTGAATCCGAAATAATTAAATACATTCAATCCGCTTATGGCATACCACGCTCGAACAACCCCGCTATAACGGGAGACAACCTCTGAAATAAAACGATATGCAGTTTCCCGAATTTTTTCAAAACCAACTCCGCTGCGAAGTAACCACTTGGGCAAATACTCTTTTGAAAAACAAAGCAACGGCCCTGCACTCAGCGTTACCTTCTCTTTGCCAAGTACATTAATACACGCATCAATTATCGAAAAATCATAACTGCCTTTTTTAGATTCTATTTGGGCCCAATTTATCGGAATCGTAACAGACCCGAACAATTCCAGAAGCTTCTCGATATATTGAGGTTTATCAATCTCTTCAGGGTCCACTCGGCAGCCAAGACAGCCCCGCCCGAAACCATGGCTTGTGCCTCTCGTCTCAAAAAGCGATTCAGATTGTTTTATCGCCAGATTTTCAGAAAAAACTAAAGCTTTTTTAAGTGCATCGTCCGCCAGTTTAGACGATTGTGACACATCTGAAATATTTTGAATCGCCCGAATAAATAAATCCTGCCCATCCTTACAAACATCTCCCAAACCATCTATGTCGTTAAAAAATAACCAGTCCTCCCGCTTATTGACTATCTGCATCAGCTTTGCACGTGTTATCTCCACATTCAAATTATACGGACGCTCTCTTTCCGGAAGACATGTCGTGGGTAATAGCACCTTGCCAAAACCATCTATTGGCCATAGCAAAGCCAGTCCTGCCGTGTCCAAATTGGGCCTTTTACACTCGACAAAACCGTTCTTAAAGCTAATCTGGGACCGGCGGATACCGATTCCATCGCCACCGAAAAGATAAGCACCACATAAAGAAAATTTATCAACAGCCTTACCGTTCTTAAAAACCTGGAATTTCACTTTTTTCCCCGGCTTAAATTCATTATTAGTACATTATGCGCATAGTATATTGACTAATACGACAGACAATACGAATTATAGCGATTGTCTTCTTAAAAGCAATTCAAACTTTGCCCTCCCCTGATTTTGATTACCTTTCAAGCCTTTATTAAGGTATAATCTTTATAAAACTTCAGCCATTTATCATAAGGATTTATTGAAGTTTTACGAAAGTCGAATCTGTATTTGATTTTTACTGCCCACTAATACTGTAGGGAAAGGAGCAAAAAATGCTATGCAATAAAATTCCGATGTCCCGGCGTGCCTTTATAAGAAATTCACTGGCAAGCACAACCGCATTTGCCTATATGTCAACGACTAAATTACACGCAGCACAGGCAAAACTTCCATTATTGCGGCTGGGAGGCCCAACATTTGGAAAATTTGACGGCCCTGATGCATGGGTACAAGCTGTCAAGAAACTCGGCTACAGTGCGGCCTACTGCCCTGTAGGTGCCAGGGAAACAGACGATGTCGTAAAAGCCTATGCCCGCGCAGCTAAAAAAGCTGACATAATTATTGCCGAAGTCGGGGCATGGAGCAATCCAATCAGCCCCGACGAAAAAACCCGTAAGGAAGCTCTGGAAAAATGCCGCAGTCAATTGGCCCTGGCCGACCGAATCGGAGCCAACTGCTGCGTAAATATCAGCGGCTCACGCGGCACACTCTGGGATGGCCCTTCACCGCAAAATCTGACCGAAGAAACATTTGATATCATCGTTGAAACAACACGCGCAATTATCGATGATGTCAAACCTACCAGAACATTTTTTACGTTGGAAACTATGCCGTGGGCCTATCCCGATTCCCCCGATTCATATTTATACCTGCTAAAAGCAATTGACCGCAAGCGATTCGCTGTCCATCTCGACCCCGTCAATCTTATATGCAGCCCGCAGAGATATTTTCAAAACGGCCGACTTATCCGCGAATGCTTTAGAAAACTTGGCCCTTATCTCAAAAGCTGCCATGCAAAAGACATTCTTTTGAGCACAAAACTTACAACACACCTCGATGAAGTTCGCCCGGGTTTGGGAGGACTTGATTACGCTGTGTTTTTAAGAGAATTAAGCAAGCTCCCTGATATTCCGCTAATGTTGGAACACTTGCCAAATGCTGAAGAATACCGGCTGGCCGCTACACATGTTCGTTCTGTTGCAAAATCAATAGGACTGTCCTTCGGCTGAAAAATCCGTTGTTTTTTTCACATTACAGTGCTGTGAATTTGAACTACTACGAACATTGAAATAAAGACAATTTGAAATTTTACTGTTGAAATCTACTGAGCGAGCATACCGACCATAAACATCGGAATTGTCAATTCAAAGCTGCCTCGCTCTGGCCGCATATTTGGTAGTGCTTCATTTGAACTTCGTAATGAAAATTGTTCTTCTCGATAAGCCTGGCTATCAAGCCAATTTGATTAAGAAGCATTTCGATTAAATCGATATTCAACAATGTTGATTCAGGATTGTATTGCGGCAAAACAACAAACACATATCCATAATTGCTCTCTTCTGTCGCCAATTGTCCGGCAACAATACTGCAATCATTTGAGCTGGTTATGACCGGCTCCGCACCGTCATCAATAGTAACGCAAACCTCTTTCAAAAAGGACTCACTAATGTTCAGCTTGGCAAACTCTTCAGGATCGCTTGGCCGGCTATTGCCATTAGTGTCGATTATTAATATTAAAGGCCCCCGTTCAGGTAAAACTTCGAATATCTGCCGTGTAATCTTATCGGTCAGCATAAAGCCAGGAGAAAGCTGCGATTGATATATATCCATTTGATTGACTCCTTACTTGTTTTGAACAGAATAACCAATAAAAGTTTCGGTATAATCACACGCCAACTTTCTTAGAGGTAATGTTTAGGTGTAATTCCGTCAAAAAAGCATATTTGAGGAGTTTAAAACAGAGTTTATGGGACGTAGTGAGCCTGTTGTAAGAAGAAGGATATGGTCCAGGATTCAGGAATTAATCAACCATCGCTCTGAGCCTGGTCATCGACAAATTCCTCCCGGGACAGTCGGTTACATGCGCTCCCGGAGTAGTCTTATGACCATAAATACGGTTATTTGGTATTCCATATCGTTTTTGTAAAAAACGAATCAATTTCACAAGCGACTGTACCTGCCTTGATGAAGGCGCAGTATTATTGAAATTGCCAACAAGGCAAATTCCTATTCCATCCTTATTGGCCCAATTGTTGGCCGTTCCGCCACAATGAGCGCCGGGAATCTGCTTTCGCCAGCGAAACGTTACCTCAACCTGACCGTCAGCACTGTCTGAGCCGTTACCTATAACAAAATCATAGCCCACACCTTCCCAATGGTTGCGTTCCTTGTGCCATTTGTCGAAGATAGCGGCATTTCCGAAATCTGTTGCTGAGTGATGTACTATTATAGCCCTCCATCCTTTCTCCACCTGCGAAGGTGGAAACCAGCTTCGGGGTATATTACTATACGAAACTCTGCTGCTTTGTTTAGGCACGGTAACCCTCGGCGGAATAACTCTGGGCGCATAGCTGGAACCGCTTACAATTTGGGGCATCGGCTCATCGTTGATCCCACAACCTCCTAATACACAAACACAACTTAAAAAAATACAAACTCTGTTAATCATCATTCCATTGCTTTCATTAATAAGAAACTGAAATTGATTACACCTCTGTCTGGTCCTTATCTTTTGTCAGACGTGGCTTTTCCTTATATCTGACCATATACAGATTATTGCCCGTTTCGTTGAACTTAACAACATCCATATACGAGTTCATAAGCAGCAATCCTCTGCCACCCGGCTTGTAAAGATCCTCGCCGTATCGCGGATCTGCTACTGCTCCAGGTTCAAAGCCATCACCCTGGTCGGTCAGGGAAATCTCGATTTTATCAAAATCAACAGAACATTCTATCTTGACCTCTTTACTGGAGTCCATTTTATTACCGTGCTTCACGGCATTAAGAAAAGCCTCCTCCAGGGCCAAATGGACTGCAAAAGTATCATCGTTATCGAAACCGTAGGGTTCGAGCTTGGACAGAATCTGCTCACAGACCTCGACGACTGCAGATGGCCTGCTTTTTACAACCATTGTGAAATTGATTGGCGCTCTTGATACCATAAGCGAAACAATAATCTTTCGCCTAATTCACTTAAGATAAGTCCTCGACGGCACTTTCAACATCTTTATGAATATCGAAAGTTGTGGTCAAACGCGTTATTTTGAAAATCTCGAATATATTCGGATTTATATTACAAAGTTTTAGCTGCCCGTCCTTTTCATAAATCCTTTTGCTGAGCCTTATTAAAAGCCCTAAAACAGCGCTCGATAAAAATCGAACATTACCAAAATCCAAAATCAGTTTTATCCGTTTAGCCGGCTCAACAACAGCCATAATAGAATCCTGAAGTGCCTTAATGTCTTTTTCTTCGAGGATTTTTTCGTCTGTAAAACGAACTACTGTCGCATTATCCATATATTCAACGCTTATTTTTGGCTTAATTTCAGCCATATTAAACTCCTCGATAAAATCATTAAGTTATATTGGAATATTACGTTAGTATATTTAGTGTGTCAAGTCTTTTGCATTTTGAGCCATTTGCATTGTAAATATTTTCACTCGAACTTAAAGAATAAATCCGATCCGGGATTTTGAAATTGGGTTTGAATTGGGTTTGTTTTGGCTTAAATTGGGTTTGAATTGGCTTTAATTGGCTTTGAATTGGCTTTGTTTTTTTGCCTGAGTCAGTGTTCAAATTTGCATATCTCGTTGTTATGAAAGCGTTTATGTTCATTTTATCATTTTCCAAATTGGCTTTGTTTTGCATAAAAAGGGGTGATTTGTAGAGAGTTCTCTACAAATGTAGAGCGTAAATTAGTGTAAAGTGAGCTAAAGTGCCTAAAGTGAGTTAAAGTTGGATTCTCGATGCTCATGATTGGTACTTCCCCTAAGGATTTTCCGTTTCGCTCCAATAATTACTCCGTCAAAAGACGGTCCCCTGTTATAGCCCAAGTAGTGGTTCTCGGGGATAAACTCCAAAGCATGTCAGCGTATATCGTATTGCGTAGCTGGGTCTTCTGGCCCTGTGGTCTTGGCCTTCTGGCCGGGGTGCGTTGGCAGTTTGTAAAAATTTAAAACTGAAAATGTCTATTTTTCGTCGCATAACGACGATTTGCGTTAGCCTTGAAGGCTAATATATGCGTATTATACCATATTATGTGTTGAATTTCAATTGAAATCACAAAAAATCTCCGTGACTTCACACTCTATCCCTGATGCTCAATGATGTCTGAGGATAGTCAAATGACTACGAGCTTTTTCATGCTGCAAAGACGGATGCTGGATACTTGCCTGATAACGTATGCGTGCATTCAGTTCTTTTTGTTGTGTTTCTACACGGTGTTTGGCATCCGTTTTCTTCTTGAACGGCAAAAATCGGTAAACATCTCCAATATTGCCAAAACGCTCAGCTACCTCGGCCAAAAGGTCAAGAAATACCCGCCGGTCATCATCTACGAAGAAGACATCCTGGCGATTATTTCCCCTTTGTGTAACATGATGAGCACAACCTGCAATAACAAT
>CAZIAN010000033.1:0-16133 GCA_964537355.1 uncultured Pirellulales bacterium
TTCCCTGGTGCTTACTTTGTCATCCTGAGCATTCGGTTTATCATTGGCCGCCAAAACTGTGATTGAAATAGTCGCCGCACCGCTGTCCGCCCTTTTATCGTTGACCTTGAAAGTAAAGCTGTCTGAGCCGCTGAAATCCGGGTTCGGAGTATAGTTGACGCTTGGCGCTGTACCGCTCAGTTTCCCATGGGACGGATTTGTTACAATAACATAGGTCAGCTCATCTTCGTTGGCATCATAGCCTGCCAGAGTAATCGATACCGATGAGTCCTCATCTGTCGCCACATTGTCGTCCTTAGCTACCGGCGGGCTTTCCCTGAACATCGTACCGGCATAACTGGCTGTCGGGGCGTCGTTGACCGGGAGTAACTTGATTGACACGGTTGCCTCGGCGCTGTCCACTGTCCCGTCATTGACCTTGAAGGTAAAGCTGTCCGAGCCGTTGAAATTCTCATTGGGTGTATAGGCCAGGTTCGGCCCCGTTCCGCTCAAATCACCGTCAGCCGGACCCTTTACAACACTGTAAATCAATGTATCCCCATCAAGATCACAACCAGATAAGGTAATCGATACCAGCGTATCCTCCTGTGTGGTCACACAGATATCATCAACCGTCGGTGGATCGTTCACCGCCGTTACTAAGATTATCACCGTCATTGGAACACTGTCCACGGTACCATCGTTAATAACGAAGGTAAAGCTGTCCGTCCCGTAAAAATTCGGCTGGGGCGTATATGTCAGCTTCGGCGCCGTTCCGCTCAGACGCCCATGGGACGGACCTGTTGCAACATTATAAGTCAGCGCATCACCATCCGGGTCATTACCAATTAAAGTGATAGACACCGGCGTATCCTCTTCCGTCATCACGCCTTCACCTTCAGCCGGACCGGCGCTCATAGCCGAGATACTAAGTAATACAACCAGACAGAGTACACCTTTTACAACCTTTGTCACCAACATAATTAATCCTCCGAATGAAGTTTAATGTTTCGAATAGACATTACCTTAATAAAACATGCCTTATGAAACACAAAACAAATAAATCTTGTTCAGCTTAATGCTCCTCCGTAAAACGTTGAACACTTTCTAATACGTCCAGGTGCTTATATTACAATTCCTTATTGGCTCATTATTGCTGTAACTTCTCCTCTCATCGGTATTTTACAGAAGTCCGACATTATGAACCCGAAATAAGCTATGCAAGTTTACATTTGCATTTTCTGATATGCAAGTATTTTTTCGATAAACTTTCAATAAAAATTACCTATTTTAACTTTGCAAAATCCTGTATCTTTGTTATGTCCTGTAATAAATAGACTTACCGCTATTCGACCCGACTTAAAATTGCTTGATTTTTTATACAGTCTGTAAATGCCCCATCTTAACATAGTACATAATCAATCCATATAAAATCCAGTTCTACAAATACTTATACTGATAACGCTGCAATTAGAATAAATGAGGCCGGGAGCACTCACTATGCAAGTACTTTTGTGGATTTCGGCTCTTGTGTGGAAGGATAATGTGAATCGGTCAGTTTGAACTAACCACCAAACTCATTAAAATCGTCTGTTATCTCGCTTCTCAAATAATCCGGTGAAATGGTCTTTTTCCGCTTCGAATTTGTTCCGAGTGGTTCATTATCGAGTCAAAACGCATCGCTTCATTAATGTCTGCTGGGATATGAATGTTTTTTATGCGAGGCAGCTGGATAGTGTCGAGATGAAAGGATTGAACTAAGCTCAAACGAGCATATACTGTGTTCAGATAATATCCATTAGAATTCCAGCGAGGTCAGTCCTTCTCGAACGGCGTATTTTGTTAGCTCAGCTACGCTGGACATATCGAGCTTGCTCATGATCTGGCGGCGATTTGCATCTGCAGTCTTGGAGCTTATATGGAGTATGCGCGCTATTTCTTTGATTGTCTTGCCTTCTGCCACAAGCTGCACAACTTGGCGTTCCCGGCTTGTGAGTTTCGGTTTTGCACCAGATTCGATTTTTTTGGTCTTTCGTACATAATCGTCGATGACTACATTTGTGATTCGAGGGCTCAGATAATATCTATCCTGGGCCACTTTTTCCAAAGCTCTGATCAGTTCATCAAAGAGATATGATTTTAGAACGTATGCAGATGCTCCTGCTTCAAGGGCCTCCATCACAATGTGTTTATCGGAGTGCATCGATAATGCTATTACCTTGATATCTTCGTTATCTTTAAGAATAAGGCGAGTTGCTTCCATGCCATTCAACGTAGGCATACTGATATCCATAACTACCACATCCGGGTGAAATTCCTTTGCAAGTTCAACCGCTGCTCGTCCATCTTCTGCTTCAGCGATAACTTCCATATCAGATTGATGCTCGATCAAAGATTTTAATCCTTGCCTGACAATCCCATGGTCATCAGCGATTAGTATTCTCATTCTCGCATCTCCTTTCAGGAAGCTATAATACCGGACTCACAGAGGGACAGTCATCGTGACACGAGTTCCCTGACGAGGTTTAGATTTGATATCAAAACTGCCACCTAAGTACTCCAGCCTCTCTTTAACATTGAACAGGCCAAATCCCTCTTTCTTCCTGTCCGGTGACTGAAGTTTCGACAGCTCGAATCCGGCACCATCATCTTCAACAATAACATGCACTCTATTGTCGGATTTGTCAATACAAACTTTAACTTCATGTGCCTTTGCATGCTTAACCACATTCGTCAGGAGTTCCCGAACGGCCTGAAACAAGACTATAGACATATCCTGGCCAAGCTTGAGCTTACGTGTTTTAGATTTGAACTCAGACTTGATTCCGCTTTTTCGTATCATTTGTTCGGTTAGCAACGATTCCACAGCAGCTACGAATCCAACTTCATAAAGAACAGGATTGCTGAGATCGAAAGCTAACGAGCGTGCATCCTGCATTGCCTTATCTACTAATTCACAGGCATGACCAAGCGATGCCGATACATCAGGTTCTGATACTATTTCATTCATTGACTGGAGTTCCAATTTGGCCAAAGCCAGTTTCTGGCCTATATCGTCATGCACCCCCGTCGCAATTCGTCGTCTTTCACGTTCTTCAGCCAGCAGCAGCTCAGAAGCAAGCGACTTCAACTGCCTCTGGTACTCGAGAAGCTTCTCTTGTGCCTTTTTGCGATCGGTAACATCGTATGCAATAGAATACATGATGCCTTCATCTACAACGGGACGTGAAGTCCAGGACAGCCACTTATATGAACCGTCTTTACAACGGTAGCGGTTTTCAAAGCCAATCACTTGACACCCACTGGATAACTTCTCTTCAACAACAGTCTTTGTTTTTTCTATGTCGTCGGGGTGGATAAAATCAAAGAAGGGCTTATTAAGAAGTTCTTCTGAAGAATATCCGAGGATTTGTTCGAAAGAGGAATTAATCCTTTTAAAGTAACCATTTAAACCGGCAATACAAATCATGTAATCAGTCATATTAAAGATTCTCTCGATCTCTTCTTCTGACTTCTTTCGCTCGGTGATGTCTTTTGTGATTCCGACAAGTTCGGTGATATTTCCATCCTCGTCCCTGACGGATGTCAGTGACAAAAGTATTTCAACGTCCTGCTGGTTCTTGTCGATGCAGGTTGCTTCAATACCCGGAATGTCTTTCCCCTCCAGTAAATCTGCAATCATGGCTTCTAAAACATGCAGGTCTTCTTCCTTATAAAGAATGCTTACGGGTTTTCCAATAGCTTCTTCTTTTCGATAACCATAAATTACTTCAGCGCCTTTATTCCAGAAAGTTATATTTCCAGCGATATCGGTGGTAATAACTGCATCTGCGGTGGAGTCGATGATGATTGAACTCTTTTTCATGGCCTCCTCTGCCCTCTTACGCTCGGTGATGTCACGACCTATAGAGATGAAATACTTTTGTTCTCCCTGATCATCGCTGATGATAGAGACCCGGTATTCAGTGGGAACCTTGCGGCCGTCATTACATATAAGTTCCAACTCTATGGTCCCGGCTCCCTCCTTCATAACCATCTGAATGAAAGCCTCAGTTCGTTCCAAATCTTCGGGACTATAGTATGAGGCCGGAGCGGGCATCCCGGCTATCTCCTCGTCGGTGTAACCGGAGATGTCTGTGAAAGCCTTGTTCCAGCGAATGGCCTTACCAGTTACCGCCTCAAAGACGAAGAATGTGTCTATCTGAGCATTAATAGTATCCTCAGTGAATTTCTTTTCCTTAAATAAGGCCTCCTCCGCTTCCTTGCGCTCGGTGATGTCAATATATGCGACTTGTATAGCCGGACGGCCATGGTATTCAATTCTGCTCGCATAAAGCTCAAGCCAGCAGGTGCTGCCGTCTTTTCGTATCCAACGACAGTCATAACGCGGAGGCACCGGTTTACCGGCAAGTCGATCTCGATGCCGTGACCAGACTAATTCTCGGTCATCCGGATGCACTATTGATTGAAACTGCTCTGGTGATGCATTTAAAAAATCCTCCTTGCTATAGTCTGTGGTTGAGTAGAAAGCCTTGTTAAGGAATACAATCCGTCCATCCTGGACAATCGCCAGTCCCTGAAGAGAATTGTCAACCAGACTATGATATGCTTCTTCCATGCGCTTTCGCTCGGTAATGTCTCGAAAGGTGCTTTGGGCGTATTGTTTTCCATCTTTTGAAATTCGTACCGTAGATACTTCAATATCCTTTAACTGTCCATTTTTACAGATGATTCTATGTTCATATGTGGTCGGTAAAACACCGCCCTCCTGTGATTTTTCCATAAACCATCTAATCATTTTTCTTGATTCCGGAGCTACATGCTCCAGGATAGGTTTCCTGGCGAATTCCTCAACTGAATCATAGCCAAAAATATCCAGGAGTGCTTTGTTGGCTGAGATAATTTGATTGCCGCTCGAAATGCCTATGCCCTCAATTGAATTGTCAAATAAGCTTCTGTATTTTAATTCCGAGGCAGCAAGGGCTTTTTCCACTCGTTTCTGCTCAGTGATATCAGTTACAACACCAAGAATAGCCATCTGTCCTTCATACTCGGTTAGCTTGCTCGAGTTGATTGCGACTATTTTTTCACCTGCTTTATTTATAATTGTATATTCATATGGCGGAATCTCCAGGCCCTTCGAATGCCTTCTGAAATTCTCCTTTATCATCTCCAGTGACTCCGGCGCAATCAAGGTAAGAAAGTCAAAATCAGGAGAGTAAAGTTCCTCTCGCTTGTATCCAGTTATTTCTTCACATTTTTTATTGACATACACTATTCTTCCGGCTTTGTTTATAAAAATCATATTGGGAGACTGCTCGGCAAGACTCCTGAACTTCTCCTCGGATTCTTTTATCGATTGCTCCCATCGCTTGCGATCATTAATATCACGAGAAAAAACGGCAAATCGACCTACTTCTCCGTTGGAATCAAAAATAGGATAAACACTATTTTCAAACCAATGACCCTCACGCTGATCTTCAAAGCGATGTAGCTTTCGTTTGCTTGCGATTTCTAAACCTTTCGCTTTTCTCTGCTCTGCCAACTCAGGAGGCAGATAATCATAAATGATTTTACCTATCATCTCATTGCGAGTTCCGCCGATGCTTTTCGCCATCCTGTCATTGAGATCGATGATAAGACCCTCTCGATCCATCAACAGACCCAAATCCGTAGTTGCATTCAAGAACGCACGTGCTGTTTCTTCGCTCCGCATCAATTCATCCTGAACCTTCTTGCGATCCGTGATGTCCCTTTGTATCGATACACTGTGCAGTGGCTTTCCATTCTCACCCAGCACTTGAGAGGAGCTGAGTAATACGGTCCGCCTATCACCATTTCTGGTGATAATGGTCATCTCTTCGTTCCGTATTTCCCCGGTCTGCTTCCATTGTAATAATAACTGACGGACTCTCTCAGATAACTCAGGAGCATAGAGACTCTCAATCGGTTTTCCTATAAGTTCCTCCTTTTCGTAACCCAGGACACTGAGCGCAGCGCTGTTGGCCTCCAAAATTGTTCCTTGCGGCGAAATCATGTAGCAATATTCGGGTTCATTCTCAAAGAACGTCCTGAACTTTTGTTCCGACTCTGCCAGCGCCTGCTCCATCAACTTTTGATTGGTTATATCTCGCGCGCTCCCTACTACACCTGTTATATCACCTTTTGCGTTTCTCAAAATGCTGTCATTCACTTCAAGGGCAATAACATTCCCATCTTTCTTTCTGATCTCAACCTGGTGTGGTACAGGAGGTTTGCCGGTTTCTCCGGCTTCTTCAAGCATGTCCAGGGCAAGTTTGTTGATTGGATTATCAGTTGCGTAAGAATTCCACTTTTGCCCAACCAGATCCTGAGCACTAAATCCGGTTATCTTCTCACACTGAGGACTGACATAAGTCAGGATATTGTCAGGGTCATGCATAAAGATTATCTCATTGACATGCTCGACGAGGGTTTTATATTTCTCCTCACTATTTTTGAGTTTGTCTTCCAACTGTTTGCGCTCGGTTATATCTCTGACCATGGCCTGAACAAATACCTTGTCGGAAATCTCCAGCCGATTCAGGGAAACCTCTGCATCAAAGACCTCGCCGTTATATTTGTTATGTCTCCATTCAAATAACTGCGGTTGCCCCTGCATAGCCAGATGAATCTTCTCGAGTGCCTTTTCTTTGGATTTATGGCCATCTGGCTGATATTCAGGGGAATATGGATCATAAGGCATTTTACCGATGATCTGCTCATATGTGCAGCCGAACATTTCAAGGGTCTTGGGATTGCATTCAATTACTTTGTCGGCTTCTACAAGAAATATAGCATCATTCGCATTCTCAAATAATGCACGGTATCGCGTCTGGGCATTGTGCCCTGGTTGCTTTATTTTGTCATGCATGGTAATACCTCGGTTGACGTGCTCCAATTTCCCCTGGCTTGTGGGCTGTTCTTTATCCTGTTCAATGCGTTTCTTCCTGTTTTTTCTGGTATTACGCATTTTTCCACTTCTTTTTAGACTATTCTAGTTTTATATGCGAGCATGTGGTCACAACAGAGATGAGACTTGAGGCTTTTTAACTTTTTTCCATGGTACTACTCACATAGTTGTCCACCATGTTTATTTAACAAATTATAGTTTGGAAGTAAATAGAAATATTGATAAGGATTTTAGAAACGGCTCAGAGATTTGTCAGAGTTGACAATTTAGGTTGCCTTGCCAGGATATACCCCCGCCAAAGACAAGTAAAGTGTACTGCATTGCCCTTCTATAGCCAACTATCAGTCCTTACACAATCATAACTGGAATTCCCGCAGCAGATTTTGTTCTTGCAGAATCGCCACCGCGACCTTATAATTTCCACTTCGCCGAGTTATCGAAAGTTCGACGTTACGGTTAGAATCCCCAACAACCCGGGGGATTCTTTCAGAGCATTAAAATATGTTTGAATCATTAACTGAAAAATTTAATTCCGTTTTCCGGTCGCTGGCCGGCCGGGGGCGGATTACCGAAGCCAACGTCTCGGATGCTATGCGGGATGTACGCAAAGCCCTCCTCGAAGCGGACGTCAGCTACAACGTCGTAAAGCAGTTCTGCAAAGACGTCACAAAGGCGGCCATGGGTGCCGAAGTAATAAAAAGTCTTCACCCCGGCCAGGTCATGGTAAAAATCGTAAGCGATGAGCTGACAAAATTGATGGGCCCTGTCGATACTCGCATCTATTTCGTCTCGCCCGGGCCTACCGTAATTATGTTGGCCGGCCTGCAGGGTTGCGGCAAGACAACCACCGCAGCAAAGCTCGCAAAATACCTCGTCGCAAAGGGTAAAAAACCGCTCCTAGTGGCCGACGACCTCCAGAGACCGGCCGCTATCGAGCAGTTGATTATCCTCGGTCAACAGATAGATATTGACGTTTACAACGAAGACAGCAAAAACGCCGTAAAAGTCGCCAAAAACTCTCTCAAACACGCTAAAGAACACGGCCACAACGTCGTCATCATTGACACCGCAGGCCGGCTGCACATCGATCAGGAAATGATGACCGAAGTCGCAAACGTCGCCAAGACTGTCAGCCCACACCAGATATATCTTGTCTGCGACGCTATGACAGGTCAGGACGCCGTCACTTCAGCCAAAGAGTTTAACGAACGCCTCGAACTGGACGGAGTAATCCTCACAAAACTCGACGGTGATGCACGCGGCGGAGCGGCACTGAGCGTAAAAGCCGTTACCGGAAAACCCATAAAGTTCATCGGTATAGGCGAAAAGCTCGAAAAGCTCGAAGAATTTCATCCAGACCGCATGGCAAGCAGAATTCTCGGTATGGGCGATGTCGTAACGCTCGTCGAAAAAGCCCAGGAACATTTCGAGGTCGAAGAAGCCCAGAAGCTGCAAGTGAAAATGGCAAAAGGCAGCTTCGGCTTCGATGATTTCCTAAAACAGATGCAGACCGTCAAAAAGATGGGCGGCATTAAGGATATGATGAAAATGATGCCCGGAATGGGTGGGCAGCTCAAAGACGTTGACCTCGACGGTATCGAACTCAAACAAACCGAAGCGATTGTCTATTCGATGACACCCGCCGAACGCCGCGACCCGGATATTATAGACTCTTCAAGACGAAGACGTGTCGCCGCAGGCGCCGGCGTGTCGGTCAACGACGTCTCCAGCCTCGTAAAGACATTCAAACGCAGCCGCGATATGATGAAAGCAATCAGCGGAGGAAGCTTCGGAGGCCTAAAGAGCCTGCTGTCCGGCGGCTTCAATATGGGCGCTCTGAACCAAATGATGAGCGGAGGGAAAAAAATAAAGCAGCGCTCAAAAAGAAAAAAGATCATAAGGCGAAGAGGTAAAATTAAGAAACGATAAAGTTTAGTTGTCATTCCGGCACAAGTTTGTCACCCCTGCAAAAACAAGGGATATATTCCTCTGATTTCTTGAAATTTGCTAATGGGAAAAAACCATTATGAATAAAAGCTTAAACCGTCGTAACTTTTTAAAGATTGCCGGCGCAACGGCCCTCGGCGCCGTACTGACCGGCTGCTCGGATGAACTCCTCCAAAGTGCAGGCAGTCCGGCTGATAAGCCTAACTTTATTATCATTTTCTGTGACGATTTGGGATATGGCGACCTCGGCTGTTTCGGCTCGAAGAAACACCGAACACCGAACATAGACCGGATGACTGACGAAGGAATGCGTTTTACGAGTTTCTATGTAACCAGCGGCGTATGCACACCGTCCCGGTCGAGCCTGATGACAGGTTGCTATCCCCGCCGCGTAAACATGCATCAGGACAGCAACAACCTGTGCGTCCTGTTCCCCGTAGGCAAAAAGGGACTCAATCCGAATGAAATCACAATAGCTGAAGTGCTAAAGTCACGGGGCTACGCCACAGCTTGTATTGGCAAGTGGCATTTAGGTGACCAGCCGCAATTTCTGCCCACACGCCAGGGCTTCGATTACTATTACGGCATCCCCTACAGCAACGATATGGGCGAAACAAAAAACTCCAACCGCCCGCCCCTGCCGCTGCTGCAAAACAAAAAAGTCATCGAGGCGCCCGTCAACCAGAACACGCTTACAAAGCGATACACAGAGCAGGTAATAAAATTTATCACAGCTAATAAGGATAAACCATTCTTCGTTTACCTGCCGCACACAATGCCGCATAATCCCGTCCATTCCAGCGATGACTTCCGCGGCAAGTCCGCCAATGACGGTTACGGCGACTGCGTGGAAGAAATTGACTTCTCCACAGGACAGATTCTCCAAACGCTAAAGAACCTGAACATAGATAACCGCACTCTCGTTGTCTTCACATCCGACAACGGCGCAGCCGAACGATGGGGTGGAAGTAATCTTCCGCTTTCCGGATTCAAAGGCAGTACCGCCGAAGGTGGTATGCGTGAGCCGGCGGTTATGCGATGGCCGGGCAAAATCCCCGCAGGAAAAACCTGCGATGAATTAGCTTCGACACTGGATCTGATGCCAACATTAGCACAACTGGCAGGCACAAAGGCACCAACCGACCGCATCATCGACGGTAAAAACATCTGGCCGCTTATGACAGGCAAAAGAGGTGTAAAATCGCCGCATAAGGCATTCTATTATTACCAGATGGATCAATTGCAGGCCGTACGCTCCGGAAAATGGAAATTGCATTTGCCCCTCAAGATGAAAAAACGAAACTGGGGAAAAGGGATACCCGATGCGCCCCTTAATTTGTATAATCTTCAAGCCGACATCGCCGAAACTAACAATGTCGCAGACCAGCATCCTGATGTGGTTAAGCGTCTTTTCGCCCTGGCTGAAAAGGCACGCCGGGACCTCGGTGATGTCGAATGCGAAGGCACAGGCCAGCGACCAGCCGGCCTGGTTGTAACACCGAAGCCTTTGTTGTTCTCATCGAAATAGAACATGGATAAGAGTAACAGGAAAATAAATGACGATAAACAATAATATGTCAATTGAGCAATACCTTGTAAAAGTTGCCCGCTTTTCCGGTAACGAATTCGGCAAACTGATACGAAACCAATTCAAGGACACCGAAGGCAGCAGTGAGCTGGGTATGTTGGCCGCACCCACCCCAGAGGAACTGGAACAATTGAAAAAAGCGGTGGCGATAATGACCCCGGCTGAAAAACAAAACGCCGGCAGTCTGACTGACGAACAAACACAGAGAATCGCCGATGACGCCAAAATTGACCCGGCAAACTTCGCGATCTTCATAAACGGTTACGCTTTATGTCGCAAAAGTGTGTTACCGTCCCAATAAGGCATGAACCCGCAAAAATCAAAATCATAACTAAATAAAGCGAAATTTCGCTAAAAGATACTTGGATTTCCCGGGTAAATGGTGTAGATTACTAAATTACATTTTTTTAAGTTGTAAACGCGTTCCGTGATTTGCATAGATTCAGACCACGGAAATTGATTATATATTACAGAAAGGAAGAAATTATGGCAGTAAAGTTAAGAATGACCAGGATTGGCAGGCGGCACAGGCCCTTCTTTAGAATCAATGCGGTAGAATCCCGCACGCCGCGAGATGGCAGAATTCTCGAAAAGCTCGGTCATTACGACCCGATTGAAAAAGACAAAACCAAGCAGATTGTCCTCAATAAGGAGCGTGCAGAGTATTGGCTCAGCAAAGGAGCGGTACCATCCGATACGGTCTCTCAAATCCTGCTTCGACAGGGTATAAAACATAAATACGCCGAAGATCAAGCTGCTCGCCGTGCAAAAGCCCGGTCAATAGCAATCGCCAAAGGTAAAATGTTCAACAAGGCTCAAAAGATTGCCGTCCAGAAAGAAGCTGAAGCAAAAGCAAAAGCTGAAGCTGAGGCAAAAGCCAAAGCCGAAGCTGAAGTAAAAGCAAAAGCTGAAGCCGAAGCAAAAGCCAAAGAAGCCGAAGAAAAGGCCAAGGCAGAGGCCGAAGCTAAAGCTAAAGAAGCCGAAGAGAAGACCAAAGCTGAAGCTGAGGCAAAAACCAAGGCTGAAGAAGAAAAAGCAAAAGCCGCCGCGGAAGCCCCGGCAGAGCCTGAACCCGAGGCAAAGCCTGAGGCTGAAAACACTGAGCCTGCAGAAGAAAAAACCGAAGAGTAAAAAACTTCGTTCATCAAATACTATTATATACAGCCCCACATTTTGCGTGGGGCTTTCGACAAAGAGCCGATGCGCGTCGATGTTCTCACACTTTTTCCGGAAATGTTTGAATCGCCCCTGAGCTGCTCGATATTAAACAGGGCACAGGAGGCGTCCCTAGTCGAAATAGCCTTGACTAACATTCGGGACTTCGCTGCTGACAGTTACAGAAAGGTTGACGATAAACCTTACGGCGGCGGCCCGGGTATGGTCATGATGCCGGGGGCGGTTTTCGACTGCTTAGAGCATGTCCAAAAATTATCACCCGATCAAGGCCGCACCATCCTTCTTTCTCCGCAGGGCCAAAGATTCGACCAGAAAAAAGCTGTTGAACTAAGTAAAGAAAAACGGATAATATTAATAGCTGGAAAATATGAAGGCTTCGATGAGCGAATTCGTATCGGCCTCGATGCCGAGCAAATATCCATAGGAGATTATGTCTTAAACGGCGGCGAATTGGCCGCTATGGTAATCATTGATGCGGTCGTCAGATTATTACCCGGCGCCCTCGGCGATGAGGACTCTTCGAAAGATGATTCATTCAGCGATGGCCTTTTGGAATACCCGCAATACACAAGGCCGGAGGTCTTTCGCGATATGAAAGTCCCTGATATCCTCCTAAGCGGCGACCACGCGAAAATCGCTGAATGGCGACGACAACAGGCACTCGAACGAACAAATCAATGGCGCCCGGATTTGCTCCAAAAAAAACCGGACCAAGAGGATGGAAAAAAATGAAAATAAAAGCAGAATCAACAAACCCAAAACAGAATCCAAATAGCAAATCAGCATTGGTCAATGTTAAATCACTCGGGCCCGTCCCGGACCTTGAAGAGCATGTCCAACCGGACTGGTGGCGCAGGATTTTCAATTCTACCTACCTGAAAACTGACGGAGATGTTATCGACGATGCACAAATAACCGCCAAAGAGGTTGACCTATTCTCAGGCATCCTGAAATTTTCACAGCAGGAAAAAATCCTCGACCTTTGCTGCGGACAGGGACGTATCGCCCTTGAGCTGGCAAGACGGGGATTCAGCAACGTTGAAGGGCTGGACCGCTCCCGATACCTGATTCAAAAGGCAAAAGCCCAGAGCAAAAAAGAAAACCTGTCTATAAAGTTCAGAGAAGGAGACGCAAGAAAACTGCCTTATCAGCCGGACACTTTTGACGTGGTTATGATTCCCGGAAACAGTTTCGGCTATTTCGAAACACCGCAGGATGACGTCAGGGTCCTCAAAGAGGTCTTCAGGGTTTTAAAGCCCTGGGGTAAAATTCTCATAGATGTTGCCGACGGCGAATTTATGAGGAAGCGTTTCAAGCCAAGGTCCTGGGAATGGATAGATAAAAATTACTTCGTATGCAGAGAGCGATCACTGTCCAAGGATAAACAGCGTTTAATCTCAAGAGAGGTTGTCACCCACGTGAAAAAAGGCGTCGTCGCGGACCAGTTTTACGCCGAACGACTTTACACACCCAAGAACCTGGACGAGCTTTTTGCCACGGCTGGTTTCAAAGATATCACCGTACACAGTGAAATATCTGTAGACTCCAAACGCAACCAGGATCTCGGCATGATGGAAAGACGCATCACCTTAACAGCAACAGCCAGAAAGGAATGGACGCCCCAGAAAAAAACAAAGGAGCTGACCCACAATCTCGTTGTGATTTTAGGTGATCCCGCTAAGCCCGACCCCTTAAAACCACTGTGCGTTTTCGACGACGATGATTTTTACACAATCGACCAGATGAAAAACGCTTTAAGAGACCTTAATAAATATAACATCAACTACCTCAATAATCACGACAGCTTATATAACGACCTGGTCAAATTAAAACCAAAAACAGACCTGTTCCTGAATCTTTGCGACGAAGGCTTTTATAACGATGCCCGTAAAGAGCTGCATATACCCTCTATGCTGGAAATACTTGACTGTCCGTACACGGGCGGCGGCCCTCAGTGCCTGGCTTTCTGTTACGACAAGTCACTCGTTCGCGGCATCGCTATGGAAATGCAGGTTCCCGTGCCGGAAGCTTTCTTTATTAAACCTCAGGACAACACCTTTGAGCTTCAGTTCTCTTTCCCCGTGATTGTAAAACCCAACTTCGGAGATTCCAGCTTCGGGATAACCCAGAGAAGCGTCGCAAACACCATAGAAGAGCTTGTAAATGCCATCTCGGAAATAAGAGAACAATTCGGCTACGAAAAACCGATACTTGTGGAAGAATTTCTCACCGGCAAAGACCTGACGGTCGGCATCATAGGAAACACCCCCGAATCCTATATCGTACTGCCCGTTATCGAAGAAGATTATTCGGCTTTGCCGGAAGACCTTCCTAAATTATGCGGCTATGAAGCCAAGTGGATGCCTGATTCGCCCTACTGGAACCTCAAATCAATTCCCGCAAATCTGCCCGAAGATACGGAGAAATTCCTTGTCGAATGCTGTCTGAAACTGTACGAAAGACTCGACTGCCGCGATTATAGCAGGCTCGACTGGAGACTGGACTCCAACGGCACTCCCAAATTGCTCGAGGTAAATCCCAATCCCGGATGGTGCTGGGACGGCCATCTGGCAAAGATGGCAAAGCTGGTTGATATGTCCTATTCGGAAATGCTCGGAGCTATCCTGTCCGCAGCAGAAAACCGCCTGAACATTCAGAGCCCGGCTGACAAAGATTCCGCAGCCAGACAGCCGCTGCAGCACACACAACCCAACACCCAACAAAATAAATGAATTCGAACAGACGCAGAGAAAAATTCTTTATGAAAAATCGGCGGGCTTCAGCCCGCCGATTCTCATTTACATCATCAGTAAAACTTTCGACCAATTAGTTAGTCGAGTTCACCGAACCTGAATATTCCACTCTTCAAACCGTCATCGTTTATTGTAGGTCATACCAGACATAAACACCAGGTTCCACTGGGAGTCTGTACTCTCCACGACGACTAAAATCAGATGGAGGAATCTCCATATCCTCCATTCCTATCTCAAAACCCCAATGCCCAAGGGCCGAACCCCATTCTAAACGCACTTTGGGATTACTATTCTCATCCAGATCAAGAATTACACTGCCAGGACTAAACATTCCTAACGACATGGGCCATTCGATATTATCCGGCCAGTATCTTACAAAAGGATACGAACCCGAAGATAGAACAATGTAATTACCATCACAATGTTCTTTATCAAGTGATTTTAACCATTTCCTTATAGCTCCAACATTAGCGATGATCCTTATTCGATCTCTAAAGCCATATGTAAAGGGCTTATAACGAGGCTGATATAGTTCGATAGGAATAAACAAAGTATAAAAATACAATGCTATCAATAATATTTGGATCCCAATCTGACTGGATTTTATTATCCGCTTTCTCCTTGTATATCTTTTCCACGAAATGAACGCTCGGAAACTACTAATAATGATAAATAAACAGCCCGCAACTACAAACGGGAAGAGAATAGCTTCTATTACCTTTCCAATATGATTAACAACAACCAAACCAACAAAAAGAAAATCAAAAGGAAAGTTGTAAAAGCCGGTCAAATAAGAAAGACCTCCTGTAGGAATCAAAATTACAAACACTGCAAGGATAACAAAAGGGGCGATAACAAAAAATAAAATTAAGTCCCATTTATTCCAGTCAATCCTTGGTTTTCTTTCTTCCGTTTCTACCTTCTCTATATTCTCTTTATTATCCATATCTCATTGAATCTCCATGCTCGTAAAAAAGAACTTAAAAGATACAAAATCAAAGGCTGCTCAAATCCTCAGCGAGATTTTCGCTTTCTTTCTTGATATCTCGTCCTTTTGCTTTTATATCTATAATAGAGTAAAAATAAGTCTTAAAGTCAATATTTTTATATAGGATAATTGGGAGAACAAAATGAAGAATCTCAATCGACGTGACTTTCTATCTCTGGCGGCCGGCGGCTCTGTCGCCGCTGCTATGTCATTAGCCGGATGCGACCAAAACCTTGCCGAAGCCCGCACCGCCGCAAAAAAACAGCCCAACATTATTTTCTTACTGACCGACGACCATCGGGCGGATGCTATGGGCTGTGCCGGAAATCCCATCATCCAGACCCCAAATATGGACGACCTGGCGGCAAATGGAGTAAGATTTATAAACGCCTTTGTTACCACTTCTATTTGCTGCTCAAGCCGGGCCAGCATCTTCACCGGCCAGTGGACCCGTCGTCACGGCATAATCAACTTCAACACGCCTTTTTCCGAAGAAGCCCTTGCCGAAACTTATCCGATGCTCTTAAGTCAGGCCGGATACCGAATTGGCTTTATTGGAAAGTACGGTGTCGGGCCTAAAAAAGACCTGCCCATCGACAAATATGACTACTGGAAGGGCTTCCCCGGCCAGGGCACATACGAACACAAAGATGAAAACGGAAACTACAAACACCTCACGCAGATTATGGGTGAGCAGGCGACTGAGTTCCTGCAGGACTGCTCACAAGACCGGCCTTTCTGCCTGTCCGTTAGCTTCAAAGCCCCTCACGT
>CAZIAN010000033.1:16233-21637 GCA_964537355.1 uncultured Pirellulales bacterium
ACTGCTCACAAGACCGGCCTTTCTGCCTGTCCGTTAGCTTCAAAGCCCCTCACGTCCAGGACAGCGACCCGCGACAATTCATTTATGACCGCGCTTACTCCGACCTGTACAAAGATATCACCATCCCGGAACCTGAGACGGCCCATCCCCGCTATTTCAACGCCCTGCCTGAATTCCTGCGAAACTCCGAAGCCCGCAGGCGCTGGGAAAAGCGCTTCCCGAATAATGAAAAATTCCAGGAATCCGTCAGGAGCTACTACCGCCTTATCACCGGCGTTGATGTCGTCATCGGAGAAATCCGAGACCGGCTAAAACAGCTCAGCCTCGATGACAACACAGTAATAATACTCATTGGCGACAACGGTTTCTATCTCGGCGAGTACGGCCTCGCGGGAAAATGGTTCCCTCACGAGCTGTCTATTCGCGTGCCGCTTCTCGTTTACGACCCGAGAGCAAACAGCAAGCAACGCGGCCTCATCCTCGACCAAATGGCGCTCAATGTGGACATCGCCCCGACTATCCTGGATCTTGCCCACCTCAAAGCCCCGCGGCAAATGCAGGGCCAGAGCCTTGTGCCCCTGCTAAAAGGCAGAAAGCCGCGATGGCGCACCGAATTCTTCTACGAGCATCCATTCGTACACAAAACCATCGCCAAAAGCGAGGCCCTGCGCACCAAGCGCTTCAAATACGCACGTTATATTGACTACGATTACGAGGAGCTTTATGATTTACAGAATGACCCGGCCGAGACAATAAATCTTGCAAAAGACGAAAAATATCAAAAGACTTTAACCTCCCTGCGAAAACACTGCAACGAACTTGCAAAAAAAGCCGAAGGCGGCTCATAAAAAAAAGGAAAGGGTAACAATGGATCGACGTCAATTTCTTAGTTCAGCAGCCGGCGGTACTACCGCAGCAATGTTACATTTGGCCGGCTGTAAAAGTGTACCTGCTGCAAACAGAAATACTGCAAAACAGCCGAACATACTATTCATAATGGTCGATGACCTGGGCCCTGAGTGGTTAAGCTGTTGCGGGGGACAGGAAATGAAAACCCCCAACATCGACATGCTCGCCGAAGGGGGAATGCGTTTTACTAACGCCTATTCCATGCCCCAGTGCACACCTACCCGTGCTACGCTGCTGACCGGCCAGTACCCATTCCGCCACGGCTGGTGCAACCACTGGGACGTCCCCCGCTGGGGCGCCGGCTGCCATTTCGACCCCAAATACAATATCTCTTTTGCGCGCATACTGAAAAAGGCCGGCTACGTAACCGCCGCCGCAGGCAAGTGGCAGATTAATGACTTTCGTGTCCAGCCCGATACTATGCAGCAGCACGGCTTCGATGAGCACTGCATCTGGACAGGTTATGAATCACAAAATCCGCCCAGCGCAAAACGCTACTGGGACCCTTACATAAACACTAAGCAGGGCAGCAAAACATATAAAGGCAGATTCGGAACCGACGTATTCGTAGATTTCCTGATTGACTTCGCCAAACGCCGAAAGAACAAACCGATGATGCTGTACTTCCCTATGGCACTGACACACGGCCCGCTAACCACCACCCCGCATGATCCCGATGCCGAAGGCAAAATGGAGCAGTTCAAAGCGATGGTTCGCTACACCGACCTTGCCGTCGGCCGGCTCATCAAAACACTGGATGAGCTTAATATTCGCGACCACACAATCGTGTTCTTCACAACCGACAACGGTACAAGCGGGGGTATCAGCGCACGAATGAACGGCCGCCTTGTAAAGGGCGGCAAGGCCTCTCTCGGCGAACCCGGCCCCGGTGCCCCCTTCATAGTCAACTGTCCCGGCCTCGTACCCGCAGGTATCGTCACCGATGCCCTTACTGATTTTACTGACATGATGCCCACCTTCGCCGAGTTAGCCTCTGCCAAATTACCTAAAGATGTTGTCATTGACGGCCATTCCATCGCAAAGCTCATCCTCGGTAAGACAAACGATTCCCCCCGAAAATGGATTATGGCTATGGGATACGGCCCCGCAAGACTTACCGCCGAAGGCGTTACACCCAAAATGAAATTCACCGACCGCGTCGTCCGTGACAAACAATATAAGCTCTGGGTATTGAACGGCAAAAGCGCCAAATTATTCGATCTTGTAGCCGACCCGGCCGAGACTAACAACCTAATCGACAGCACTGACTCGAAGGTCATCGTCGCACGAAAAAAACTCGAGGCCGTCGTACGTTCCTTCCCCGCTGAGGACGCCAGGCCAAAATACGACCCGACACCGCCTCAGCCCTGGGACAAAAAACCGAACTAATATTGCGTTATGGAGTTTAATAAAAAAAGAAAAGGATTTAAAAATGAAAAATCTCAACCGACGCCAATTCCTATATCGTTCAGCCGGCTGTACCGCAGCAGCGGCAATGTCTTTAGCCGGTTGCAAAACTAAACCTGTCGAAAAGATATCAACTCAAAAACTTCCGAACATAATCTTCATTATGGCCGATGATTTAGGCTATGGTGACCTCGGCTGTTACGGCCAGAAGAAAATAAAAACACCCAACATCGACCGGCTGGCCGCCGAGGGCACGCGCTTTACCGATTGCTATGCCGGCTCCACCGTCTGCGCGCCTTCTCGCAGCGTCCTGATGACGGGCCAGCACACAGGCCATACACGTGTCCGCAATAATATGGGCAAGGTAGGAGGCACCCTCGTTCTCGATAACGGCTCACCAGAAAGACGCGTCCCACTCGAACTCCAGGACATCACGGTCGCCGAAGTGCTCAAACAGGCCGGCTACGCAACCGCCATAACAGGCAAATGGGGCCTCGGCGAACCGAACAACAATGGAATCCCAAACAAGCAGGGCTTCGATGAATGGTTCGGCTATCTCAACCAAAGGCGTGCGCACACCTACTATCCGCCCTACCTATGGCACAACGAACAAAAGCAAATCTTCGATTGTAACGCAGACGGCCGGCGAGAAAAATATTCTCACGACATGTTCACGGATTTTGCCCTCGATTTTATTCAGCGCCACAGTGGCGGACCCTTCTTTCTGTACCTGCCATATACCATCCCGCACGCAAAATATGAAATCCCCAGCACAAATCCCTACACAGAAAAATCCTGGCCGGCTGACGCAAAGGTGTACGCAGCAATGATTACGCGAATGGACGCCGACATAGGCCGTATTATGGCATTACTGAAAAGCCTGACAATTGACAACGATACGCTTGTGTTCTTCTGTTCGGACAACGGAGCCGCAAAACGCTGGGACGGGATTTTCGACAGCTCCGGCCCTCTGCGCGGAAACAAAACCAATTTATTCGAGGGCGGCATCCGAACTCCTATGATTGCCCGATGGCCGGCTTTAGTCCCCGCCGGCCAAACCAGCAGCGCCGTCTGGTACTTTGCAGACCTTATGCCCACACTTGCCGAACTGGCCGGCATCAGACCGCCTTCGAGCATCGACGGCATAAGTGTTCTGCCAACCCTGCTGGGAAAAACACAGAGAACAGACGACCGCTTTTTGTACTGGGAATTTCTTACGAACAATTTTCAGCAGGCGGTTCGCTGGCGCAATTACAAGGCCCTACGTCAGGCCCCGGACAAGCCGTTGGAATTGTACGATTTGAGTAAAGACATCGCCGAAGAACACAACATCGCCGCCGAAAATCCTGATATTATTGCCAGATTCGAGGCTTATCTGAAAACCGCCCGGACCTATTCGCCAAACTGGCCTGTTTAGACAGGCCGGATGAAAAGAAGCCGTACTAATAGCTGCCGATCTCGAATCTGTTCAAATTTAGCATCTGAATGCCCAAAAACCACATTTTTTCAAAAAAGTGCTTGTCTTTCCGCAAAAGATGGCTATACTAACGCGATTGTATTAGCTTTAAGTGGTAATGTGTGCTT
Source organism: uncultured Pirellulales bacterium (assembly GCA_964537355.1). GTDB lineage: Bacteria > Planctomycetota > Phycisphaerae > Sedimentisphaerales > Anaerobacaceae > NIOZ-UU13. The sequence continues at coordinate 20,134 of CAZIAN010000033.1, forward strand.
GTGCTCTGGAGTTTATCCCCGGATGAGCTTCTATGTTCCTCTGCCGGGGACTCTTGTGCACTTTTTAATTAGGAGATAAACCAGTGAAAACAGAAATATTGGATGCGGTTGAAAGCAAAAGTTTGAAGAAAAAAATACCGCACTTCGAAATAGGCGATATTGTAGATGTCCACTGCCGTATAAAAGAGGGCGACAAAGAGCGCACCCAGATATTTACCGGGACCGTAATCGCCCGCAAGGGCCGCGGCATTAATGAAACCTTCACGGTCAGGCGCATGGTCGGTAACGAGGGTGTCGAAAGAATCTTCCCCCTTCATTCGCCCAACGTCCTTAACGTCAGGGCCATCCGAAGCGGCAAAACAAGACGGGCAAAGCTATATTACCTCCGCAAGCGAACCGGAAAATCCGTCAGGCTCCCTCAGCGACACAGTACCCACACCGTCTCAAAATAATAATACGGTGGCTCCCATAATTGTCTTGCCTGTCCTGAGCACCGTCGAAGGGCCTGTCCCGAGTTTATCGAAGGCAATATGGTTGAAGATTTTCCCTGGGGGTTCTATTTAATATGTTGGGTATGGTATTAAACAAGCGCAAGTTGCTGGCCGACCGCGAATTGCTCGGCCGATGGGGTGAAAAACGCTGCCACGGATTCCTCAGAAGAAAAGGCCTAAAAACACTCACACGTAACTTCTCCTGCAAAACCGGCGAAATCGATCTGATTATGGTCGATACCGACAGGACTATCGTTTTCATCGAGGTCAAAACCAGGGCGGACGAAACCTTCAACTCGGTCGAATCTTCTATCACGGCCCCAAAGAAAGCCAGATTAGTCAGGGCCGCCCGTTATTTTCTCGCAACCCACAAAATCGACGACAGGCCTTTTCGCTTTGACGTTGTTACAATAGTCCTTGGCCAAAAAGGCTCCCCGCAGATTAGACATTACCAAAACGCTTTCGTACCGTAAAAACAATGGAGCTGATTGATACACATTGCCATTTAACGTTTGAACAGTTGGCCGACGACATTGAGGCTGTCTTGGCTCGAAGCATCCTTGAAAACGTTACCGGCTGGATTACCGTCGGTACAGACCCGCAACAGAACCGCAAAGCCGTTGAGCTTGCAGATAAATTCAAGAATATGTACGCCGCCGTCGGAATCCATCCGCATGATGCACGCGATGTAACCGCCGAAACGCTGACAGAATTGAAAGAGCTTGCCCAAAACGAAAAGGTCGTAGCCCTCGGCGAGACGGGCCTGGATTTTCATTATAATTTCTCAAGTCAACCCGACCAGAAGCGGGCTTTCACTGCCCAGTTGAAAATCGCCAAAGAATTTAATCTGCCCGTAATCATCCATTGCAGAGAGGCCTTTGATGAAACGATGGAAATTTTAGACCAATACAGCAGCGGCACAAAAGGAGTGGTCTTCCATTGTTTCAGCGGCTCGGCCGAGCAGGCAAAGATTATTCTCGATTGTGGTTTTTATATTTCATTCACCGGCGTAG